>DASUZG010000178.1:0-8734 GCA_036376995.1 Azonexus sp.
CGGCACCGAAACCAGCGACGACGCGGCGGTGTACCAGATCAACCCGCAGCAGGCCATCGTGGCGACGACGGATTTCTTCATGCCCATCGTTGACGATCCGCGGGATTTCGGGCGTATCGCGGCGACCAATGCCATTTCCGACGTCTATGCCATGGGCGGCACACCGCTGTTCGCGCTGGCGCTGGTCGGCATGCCGGTCAATGTGCTGCCGCTGGAGACCATCGGCGGCATCCTCGAAGGCGGTGCCGCGGTCTGCCGCCAGGCCGGCATTCCGATCGCCGGCGGCCACACCATCGACTCGGTCGAGCCGATCTACGGCCTGGTGGCCATCGGCATCGTCAATCCGGCGCATCTGAAGCGCAATTCCGCGGCCCGCCCGGGCGACAAGCTGATTCTCGGCAAGGCGGTCGGCGTCGGCGTCTACAGCGCCGCACTGAAGAAGGACAAGCTGCACGCCGCCGACTACGAGGCGATGATCGCCAGCACCACCCAGCTCAACACACCGGGGCCGCTGCTCGCCTGCCTCGACGGCGTGCATGCCATGACCGACGTCACCGGCTTCGGCGTGCTCGGCCACCTGGCCGAGATCTGCAAGGGCAGCGGCCTCGCCGCCCGCCTGCGCTTCGCCGACGTGCCGCTGCTGCCGCGCGCCGCCGAATTCGTCGACAACGGCTTGCTGACCGGCGCGTCGGCCCGCAACTGGGCCAGCTACGGCCATCTGGTCGGCTTCGGCGCGGGCCTCGGCGACGCCGCCCGGACGCTGCTGACCGATCCGCAGACCTCGGGCGGCCTGCTCGTCTCCTGCGCCCCGGAATCGGTCACCGAAGTGCTGTCGATCTTCCTGCAGCAGGGGTTCACCCATGTCTCGGTGATTGGTGAGATCATGAACGGGGAGCCGCATATCGATGTAGTCTGATCACCCGGGGGCCGATCATGGATACGCTGTTGCACTGCCTGCGCCGCGTTCTGCTGAGTATCCTGATCGCGGCCTCCCCGGGCGTGCAGGCCAGGGAGCCGGCGCCGGCGGAACTGGCGCCGGAAGCGGTGTTCTCCTTCGCCAACCGCGAGATCGTGACGCTGCGGGCCACGGTGCCGGGCGGCACGCCGCAGATGCGGGTCAAGCGCATCCACGAACGCCTGCGCCAGCTCGACGAGCGCGACCTGGCGCAGCCGCTCAAGCACAACGAACTGATGCTGGAAGGCCGCCGCGGCCGGGTGTTCAGCATCGGCGAGCAGCCGATCTTCGTCCTCTACGAAGCCGATCTCGACGAGACCGAACAGCTGACGCTGGAAGCCGCCAGCCAGCGGGCCGAGCAGGCCTTCCGCCAGGCGCTGGCGGCGCGCCAGGAGCAGCGCAAGGGCTCGGTGCTGCTCCGGGGCGTGCTGCTCAGCGCCGCCGCCAGCGTCATTGCCGCCGGCCTCTTGTGGCTCATCCAGCGCACCATGCGCTTCCTGCTCGCCCGCCTGCAGGCGCGGGAGCGTGGCCACCGCCGCTGGCGCTGGGCCGAGCAGGCCTGGCAGCTGGTCAGCCGCCTGGCCCAGCTGGTGCTGGCCTTCCTGTGGCTGGCCGTGGCCTACCTGTGGTTCATCTACGTGCTGGCCAGTTTTCCGCTGACCCAGCCCTTCGCCGAGCAGCTGTCGACCTTCCTCGTCGATCTGCTGGGCACCTTCGGCCAGGGGCTGGTCGCCGCCATTCCCGGCGTGGCCACGGTGGCCGTCGTGCTGTTCCTGGCCAAGGCCGCCAACGACGTGGTCGCCAACATCTTCAACAGCGTCGACCAGGGGCGTCTGAGCATTCCCGGCGTGCACAAGGATACCGCCCATGCGACGCGGCGCCTGATCGGCATCCTGGTCTGGGCGGTCGGCATCGCCATCGCCTATCCCTACCTGCCGCTGGCTGAGAGCAACGCCTTCAAGGGCCTGTCGGTGATGTTCGGCTTCATGTTGACGCTCGGCTCGGCCGGCCTCGTCACCCAGGTGATGAGCGGCCTGGTGCTGATCTATTCGCGGGCGCTGAAGGTCGGCGACTTCGTCAGCATCGGCGAGGTGACCGGCGTGGTCCGGGAAATGGGCATGCTGTCGACCAAGTTCATCAACATGCGCAACGAGGAGATCACCATCCCCAATGCCGTGCTGGTGGGCAACCCGATCAACAACTTCACCAGTGCCGGCGGCGAGAACGGGGCCTTGCTGTCGACCACCGTGACCATCGGCTACGACACGCCGTGGCGCCAGGTGCATGCCATGCTGATCGCGGCCGCCGGGCAGACCAGCGGACTGCGCCGACAGCCTGAGCCGTTCGTGCTGCAGAAGGCACTGCAGGATTTCTATGTCGAGTACGAACTGTTCGCCTATTCCGACCGGCCGCTGGAGCGCGTCCGCATCCTGTCGGAACTGCATGGCAACATCCAGGATGCGTTCAACGCCCACGGCGTGCAGATCATGTCGCCGCACTTCGTGCTGCAGCCGCGCCAGAACGTCGTGGTGCCGCGCGAGCAGTGGTTCGCCGAGCCGGCAGCCAAACCCTAGGCCCCGTGCCGGGCGATTGCCGGGGCACGGATCGCTTGATAATTGAGAACGGTTATCAGTTATAATTCGTTCAGCCAGCCAGATTTTCCCTGGATGCCCGGCCGCCATCGTGCCGCCGGGTACCTTCGGGGCGCCAGCCAACTTTTTCCGATCACGTTGCCATGGCCCCCAAATTCTCCTTCCGTTCGCTCTGCCCCTCTGTCCGCCGTACTGATGCGGATGCTGCCGTTTCGCGCCCGCCGGCCGAAGCCCTGCGCCGCGCCCGCAGCCTGAAGCTGCTGCTCAAGCTGCACTGGATCAGCTCGGCGGTGTGCCTGCTCGGCATGCTGTTGTTCAGCTTCACCGGCATCACGCTGAACCACGCGGCGCAGATCGAGGCCAAGCCGGTCACGCAGCACCGGACGGCGATGCTGCCGGCCGAACTGCTGCAACGCCTGCAGCAGGACGAGCAGTCGTCGACCACGGTGCCGCCGGAGCTGGCGGCCTGGGCGGCCAGCACCTGGCACGTCGGGCTCGACGATGCCGCGGGCGAATGGTCGGCCGACGAGCTCTACATCCCGCTGCCGCGCCCGGGCGGCGACGCCTGGCTGCGCGTCGGGCTGGTCGACGGCGACGTCGAATACGAGCGCACCGACCGCGGCTGGATTTCCTGGCTCAACGACCTGCACAAGGGCCGCCATACCGGCACCGCCTGGAGCTGGTTCATCGACCTGTTCGCTGTCGGCTGCCTGCTTTTTTCACTGACCGGCCTGCTCATCCTCAAGGCGCATGCCGCCCAGCGCCTGTCCACCTGGCCGCTGGTCGGGCTGGGCGTGATCGTTCCGGTATTGATTGCCCTGCTTTTCATCCATTGACCTTTTCAGGACCCCATCCATGAAACCCCGTCGCTTGCTTCCCCTTGCCCTGGCCGTCGCGGCCTGGCCCGCGCTGGCCGCCGAACTGGCGGTCAAGATCGAGATTCCGCAATTGCAGGTGGCCGAATACCACCGTCCCTACATCGCCATGTGGCTGGAAAAGGCCGACGGCGGGCAGGTCACGCAACTGGCCGTGTGGTACGACCAGAAGAAGAAGGACAACGGCGGCACCAAGTGGCTGAAGGACCTGCGCCAGTGGTGGCGCAAGGGCGGCCGCGAGCTCGATGTGCCGGTCGATGCGGTGACCAGCGCCACGCGCGCACCCGGTCTGCACACGCTGACCTACGTCGCCGGCAAGGCGCCGGTCGACAAGCTGGCCGCCGGCGACTACACGCTGTTCGTCGAAGCCTCGCGCGAAGCCGGCGGCCGTGAAGTCGTCCGCGTGCCGCTCGCCTGGCCGCCCAAGGAAGCCCGTACTGCCAGCAGCAAGGGGCAGGAGGAGCTGGGCAACGTCACCGTTCAACTGAAACCCTGAGCCACGGAGAAGTCGCCATGAAAACGATCAAACTCGCTGCCGGCGCTGCCTTGCTGCTGGCCGCCTTTTCCTCCGCCCACGCCCATCGCCAGTGGCTGCTGCCGTCGGCCACCCAGGTCGAGGGCAAGGAGCCCTGGGTCACCGTCGATGCCGCCGTTTCCGAAGACCTGTTCGACATTGGCGCCACCGCCATCAAGCTCGACGGCCTCAGCATCACCGCGCCGGACTGCAGCCAGCAGACGCCTGAGCAGATCAGCAGCAGCAAGCAGCGCGGCAGTGCCGACATCAAGCTGGCCAAGCCGGGCACCTACCGCATCGCCCTGGTCAACGAAAACGCCATGGCCAGCTACAAGCTCAATGGCGAGACCAAGCGCTGGCGCGGTAATCCGGCCGACCTGAAGAAGGAGGTGCCGGCCGGCGCGACCGAGTTGAGCGTGTCGACCACGCGCAGCCGGCTGGAAACCTATGTCACTGCCGGCAAGGCCGATTTGGCCGTGGTCAATCCGACCGGCAGTGGTCTCGAATTGCTGCCGCTCAGCCATCCGAACGAATACCTGGCCGGCGAGCCGGCGCGCTTCCGTTTCCTGCTCGACGGCAAGCCGGTACCCGATCTCAAGGTGGCCATCGTGCCCGGTGGCGTGCGCTATCGCGGTGTGTTGAAGGAAGTCATGGCGACCACCGACGCCAACGGCGAATTCACCGTCACCTGGCCGATGGCGCAGATGTACTGGATCAACGCCAGCTATCCGCCGCGTGTGCAGGTGCCGGAAGGCCAGCCGCGGCCGCCGATGCCGGCGCTGCGTCACAACTACGGCGGCACCTTCGAAGTCCTGCCGCAGTAACGAGGGCGGGCGATGATCGGCATGCTGGAACCGCTGCGCGGCCTGGCGGCGGTGGTCGGCAGCCTGGCCTACGCCGGCCTGTGTCTGTACTGCTGGCGCAAGGCGCGGCAACGCCGGGTTGCGGTGGCCGTCGGCCAGCCGGCGTGGACGGTGGCCTATGCCAGCCAGACCGGCACAGCCGAAGCGCTGGCCCGGCAGACCGCCACGGCGTTGGCTGCGGCGGCCGGCGACATCCGCTGCTGCCCGCTCAACCAGCTGAGCGCCGCCGACCTGGAAGCGTGCGGCCGCTTGCTGATCGTCGCCAGCACCGCCGGAAGGGGCGAGGCGCCGGACAACGCGGCGCTGTTCGCCGAAACGGTGATGAACGGCGAGCTCGATCTGGATGGCCTCGATTTCGCCGTGCTGGCCCTGGGCGATCGCGACTATGCCGACTACTGCGCCTTCGGCCGCCGGCTCGATGCCTGGCTGGGCGCGCAGGGCGCCCGCCGCTGCTTCGACCGCATCGACGTCGATCGCGGCGCTCCTGAAGCCATCGCCGCCTGGCAGGCGCATCTCTCGCAACTGGCCGGGGCCGGCGAATTCGCAGCAACCGCTGATGATTTCCAGGCCTGGCGACTCGTCGCGCGCCAGCATCTCAATCCCGGCAGCCCGGGCAATCCCGTATTCGAGCTGGTCCTGGCGCCGCCGCCGGGGGCGGCCGCCAGCTGGGATTCGGGCGATCTTGCCCAGGTGCTGCCGCCCGGCGACGACCGGCCGCGCGACTATTCGATCGCCTCGCTACCGGCCGATGGCGAACTGCGCCTGCTGGTGCGCGTGCATCGCGGCGTCGATGGCCGGCCTGGCGCCGCATCCGGCTGGCTGACGCAGGATCTGGCGCCGGGCGCCACCGTGCCCCTGCGCATCCGGCCGCACCGGCCCTTCCACCTGGCCGGCAATCGCGCCCGGCCGCTGATCTGCATCGGCAACGGCGTCGGCCTGGCCGGCTTGCGCGGGCACCTGGCGGCGCGCATCGCCGAAGGCGAGCACGACAACTGGCTGATTTTCGGCGAACGCCGGCAGGCCTGCGATTTTCACTATGGCGAGGAATTGCAGCGGTGGGCGGCGAGCGGCGCCCTGAAGCGCCTTGATACCGTGTTTTCCCGCGAAGGCGCAGCGCTACGCTACGTCCAGGAAGCGCTGGCCGCCAATGCCGCGCTGTTCCGCGACTGGGTGGCTCGTGGCGCGGCCGTCTATGTCTGCGGCAGCAGGGCCGGCATGGGCGAGGGGGTGGATCGGGCCATCCGCGAACTGCTCGGCGGCGAGTTGTACCGCGGCCTGTTGAGCGATGGCCGCTATTGCCGCGACGTGTTCTGAGCAGGGCGGGCTTTGCAGTCCTTAACAGGTGCTTACAAATTGTTGCAAATGAAGATGAGAACAATTATCATGTGCACCTGAATTAGCCAGCCATCTGCGAAGAAAGCTCCCCGCGAGCCGCCGCGAGAACGCCAGCCAACCTCGATCAACATCCCCAAGGAAGGCTCATGGCGCACATTCGTAGTCGCAAGCACCCCAACACGTCCCATCTTCTGGCCCTAGTCGCCGCCGCGCTGCCCGTCGCCGCCACCGCACAGGAAAGCGAAACCTCGCTGCCGGCGATGACGGTCAAGGCCAATGCGGAAGTTCCGTACAAGGCCGACACGGTCGCCAACCCGAAATTCACCCAGCCGCTGCTCGACACCGCCCAGACGGTGCAGGTGATCAAGAAGGAAATCATCCAGGAGCAGGGCGCCGCGACGCTGATGGAAGCGCTGCGCAACACCCCGGGCATCACCATGCAACTGGGCGAGAACGGCAACACCTCGGCCGGCGACACCTTCATGATGCGCGGCTTCTCGACGCAGAACGCCACCTTCGTCGATGGTGTGCGCGATCTGGGTGCCGTGACCCGCGACGTGTTCAACCTGGAGCAGGTCGAGATCGCCAAGGGGCCGGCCGGTGCCGACATCGGCCGCGGCGCGCAGTCGGGCTACATCAACCTGATTTCCAAGCTGCCGACCCTCGACAGCGTCAACAATGCCAGCATCGGTTTTGGTACCGCCGACAAGAAGAACCTGACCGCCGACCTCAACCAGCGCATCGGCGACAACGCCGCGCTGCGCCTGAACGTGATGGCCCGCGACGGCGGCGTCGATGAGCGCGACTACGTCGAGAACAGCAGCTGGGGCATCGCCCCCTCCATTGCCTTCGGCCTCAACACGCCGACCCGCTTCTTCCTGTACTCCCAGCACGTGCGCCAGAACAACGTGCCCGATGGCGGTATTCCCAGCATCGGCCACAAGGGTTTCTACGCCACACCGTACTACGACCACGACAACAACGCGGCGACGCCGACCATCCAGACGGC
Source organism: Azonexus sp. (assembly GCA_036376995.1). Classification (GTDB taxonomy): domain Bacteria; phylum Pseudomonadota; class Gammaproteobacteria; order Burkholderiales; family Rhodocyclaceae; genus Azonexus. The sequence continues at coordinate 7,144 of DASUZG010000178.1, forward strand.
CGCTTCGCGCAACCTGTCGCAGGCCCTGAACAGCGCCGGCAAGGTGGACCGGGAGAATTTCTACGGCGGCAAGCATGACCACGAGGACGTCTCCGCCGACATGGTCACCATCAAGTTCGAGCACGACCTCGGTGCCGCTACGACGATCCGCAACCTGACCCGCTACGGCAAGACGAAATTCGATCGCGTGATGACCGGCATCAGCGCCCCGGCGGTCAACCGCAACACGCTGAACGTGGCCCATGCCGCCTACCTCGACCCGAACGATCCGTCGGCCTGGGTGGTCCAGGGCAGCCGCCAGCGCATCGACCAGGAAAACGAGATCCTGGCCAACCAGACCAACCTGACCACCGAGTTCAATACCGGCTTCGTCAAGCACTCGCTGTCGGCCGGCGTCGAACTGATGTACGAGCGCCAGAAGTCGCGCAGCTTCGGCACCGGCGCGGCGACCATCAACGGCGTCAGCTATGTCGCCATCGACAACGAATACGTCAATGTCTACGACCCCAATGCTGCCCGTAAGCTCGGCAAGCCGTATGCCACCGGTGCCTATGTCGACGGCCAGACCTTCACCGCCGCGTTGTATGCCTTCGACACGCTGAAGTTGAACGACTACTGGCTGGTCAACGGCGGCTTCCGCTACGAGCGCTTCAATACCGACACCGACGGCCGTACCGTGACCACCGCCAGCAACCTGGCCCTCTACCCGGGCTACGCGGTCAACCAGCTGGCTCCGGACAACTACAGTGCCTCCGACAACCTGTTCAGCTGGAAGGTCGGCGCGGTGTTCAAGCCGGCCGAGAACGGCAGCATCTACGCCGCTTACGCCACTTCGCTGACGCCGCCGGGCGGCAGCAACTTCGTGCTGTCGGCTTCGGAGACCAATCAGAACAACGCGTCGATGGATCCGCAAGAAACCATCAACATGGAAATCGGCACCAAGTGGGACCTGCTCGACAAGCGCCTGAACGTCAGCGCCGCGGTGTATCGCAGCGAGAACGACAAGCAGGTCTCCCAGGATCCGGTGACCGGCACCGTCTACCAGTACGGCAAGACCCGGGTGGACGGCATCGAGCTGGCCGCTGTCGGTCAGCTGACCAACTTCTGGCAGGTTTCCGCCGGCGTCGCCAAGATGAAGACCAAGCAGCTTGACCAGATCAGCGTCAGTTCGACCACCGGCGAGGTGACCGAGACCGACGGCGTGCGCTGGTCGCCGGAGCTGACGGCGACGTTGTGGACCTCCTACACCCTCGGCGCCTTCACGCTGGGCGGCGGCGTCCGCTACGTCTCGGAGCAGAAGCGCGTGGTTTCCGACAATACGCCGCTGGCGACGCAGAACGTGCCGAAGATCCCGTCCTACTGGGTGGCCGACCTGATGGCCGCCTACCAGGTCAGCAAGAACCTCAATCTGCGCCTGAACGTCTACAACCTGTTTGACGAGGAGTACATCAGTACCCTCAACAATGCCGGCAACCGTCTGACGCTGGGCATCCCGCGCTCGGCAATGATGACTGCCAACTTCCAGTTCTGACCCGGCATTTCGCCGGCCACAGGAGGCCCGTCCGCAAGACGGGCTTCTTCTTTATCCAAG
>DASUZG010000179.1:0-5153 GCA_036376995.1 Azonexus sp.
GGCGATGACGCAGGAGGCGGTCCGGGTTTCGGCCGTATCGGCACGGCTGGTGAGGACGATGGGCACCTTGGCGCCGAGGACGATGCCGGCGGTGAGGGCGTTGGCCAGGTATTCGAGCTGCTTGGCCACCATGTTGCCGGATTCGAGATCGGGCACGACGAGGATTTCGGCGTGGCCGGCGACCGCCGACTTGATGCCCTTGGTCTTGGCAGCGACGATGGAGACGGCGTTGTCGAAGGCCAGCGGGCCGTCGAGGATGCCGCCCTTGATCTGGCCGCGGTCGGCCATCTTGCACAGGGCGGCGGCGTCGAGCGTGGACTGGATTTTCGGATTGACCGTTTCGACGGCGGAAAGGATCGCCACCTTGGGTTCGGGAATGCCGATGATGTGGGCCAGGTCGATGGCGTTCTGGATGATGTCGACCTTCTCTTCGAGGGTCGGCGCGATGTTGATGGCGGCGTCGGTGATCAGCAGCGGCCGGTGGTAGGTCGGCACGTCCATCAGGAAGACGTGGCTGATGCGGCGGCTGGTGCGCAGGCCGTTGGCGCGCGAGACCACTTCGCCCATCAGTTCGTCGGTATGCAGGCTGCCCTTCATCAGCGCCTCGGCGTCGCCGGTGCGCACCAGGGACACGGCGATGGCCGCCGAGTCGTGGCTGTGCGCGGCGTTCACAATGCGGATGCCGGACAGGTCGAGGCCGAATTCCTCGGCGACGGAGCGGATCTTGCTCTCCGGGCCGACCAGGATCGGCTCGATGATGCCGGCCTGGAAGGCCTGCACCGGCCCCTTCAGCGATTCGAGGTCACACGGGTGGGCGACCGCGGTCGGCACCGGCTCCAGGCCCTTCACCCGCGACAGCAGCTGGGTGTAGCGCTCGTGCTTGTCGTCGATATGGACTTCCGGGATATGCACGTTGCGCAGCTGCGAAATCTTCTCGGCCGGCGCCAGCACCTCGGCGGTGCCGCGCACCACCTGCAGGCCTTCCTGGTTGGTGCACACGCAGTCGAACAGGATGTGCTGGTTGTGCTGGAACTTCTGCTTGACGGTGACGGTGATGGTGATGACGTCGCCGATGGTCACCGGACGGGCGAAGTGCAGCGTCTGGTCGACCAGGATGGTGCCCGGGCCGGGAAACTGGGTGCCGAGCACGGTGGAGATCAGCGAGCCGCTCCACATGCCGTGGGCGATCACTTCGCGGAACATGCCGCTCTGCGAGTAGGTCGGGTCGACGACGGCGGGATTGAAGTCGCCGGTCAGGATGGCGAACAGCTTGACGTCTTCCGGCATCAGGGTGCGGGTCAGGCTGGCCGACTCGCCGATGGCGATCTCGTCGAAGGTCTTGTTGACCAGGTAATGTTGCTCTTTGTCTTGCATGTGGGACTCCCGGGAAAGGCGATGGGGCTGGGGAAGATCGGTTCAGTATAGTGTGCTGCGCTGCAGCAAACAACGCCGCGGCAGCGGGTGCCGGGCCGTCAGGCGCGGGCGGCGTGGCGGCGTTCGTGGGCGGCGTCGGGCAGCGGGATGTCGACCGCCAGTTGCGGGTGCAATGTCAGCAGCCGGTCGATCACCCACGGATTGGCTTCGTAGGTGAATTCGCGGGCGGCCAGCGGCGCCCCGGTCAGCGCCTCGACGAACAGGGCGACGGCGGCCGAGCGGCTGACGCCGTATTCGCAATGCACCATCATCGAGATCGAGAACGGCGCCGCCTGCAGTTCGCCGACGAAGGCGTCGATCTGCCGGGCCATGGAGAGATCGAACAGGCCGGGCAGCGGCGGCATGAATTCGTCGGCCGGCAGCGCATCGAAGAAGGACAGGCGCAGCACGTGGCGGAACAGGGGGTCGAGCTTGGCTTCCGGGGTGGTCGGGTCGGTGATCGAGATCACCGCCATGTAGGGATTGCCCTCCAGCGATTCGGCGAGCTTGCGGGAGGTGTAGAAGACTTTGCTGATGGCCATTGAGTGGAGCTTATTCCATGAAGACCGGATCGGAGAAGACCAGTGTGCCGTCCTTGCGCATCATCAGGTTGTCGGCCTTGATCAGGTCGGGCAGGGCGCCGTATTCGGCGGAGAAGGTTTCCAGCGCCCGCAGCGACTCCTGCACCGCATCGCTCCAGCCCATCGGCGTCACCGCCAGATGGTGCAGGGCGATGCGGCCCATGTCCTGGGCCAGGTTGCGCCACATCATGCAGGCGTCGAAATAGGAGGTCGAAATCTTGGTCGCCACCTCGGCCGCATCGCCGGCGCCGGGCAGCGGGTAGAGCCGCTCGACTTCGACGATGTGGAAGGGAAAGCCGCGGCTGGAGCGCCCGGCCGTGCCGTGGTCGGCGAAGACGACGGGAAAGTGCCGGCCGGTCGGGCGGTCGGGGGCGGTGTAGTAGGCGTAGTCGGTAGGCGAGGAGAGGATCTTGAAGACGCGTTCCTGGCCGTCGACGGTGTCGGCCTCGACGACGATGGTGCTCTCGCCGCGGCCGAGTTCGCGGCGCTCCCTGAGCAGCGGATGGTCGGGGACCGGATCGGTGATGATCGGTGCACAGTTGTCGCTCATGGTTCTCTCCCTCGCTCGACGCCACCCGTACAGCCTAGCGCAGGCCAGGGCGAGCGCCCTTGACCTGCGGCAAATGAAGACGACTCAGGCGACGATGTGGGCGCCGGCGTCGACGTAGATGGTCTGGCCGGTCATGCCGGACGAGCCGGCCGTGCACAGGAAGGCGGTCAGGGCGCCGACTTCCTCGATGGTCACGGTGCGGCCGAGCGGCGCCTTCTGGGCATCGGACTCGAGCAGGTTGTTGAAGTTGGCGATGCCGGAGGCGGCGCGGGTCATGATCGGGCCGGGCGACACGGCGAAGACGCGGATGCCCTTGGGGCCGAGGTCGTAGGCCATGTAGCGGACGGCCGATTCGAGCGCTGCCTTGATGATGCCCATGACGCCGTAGTTGCGCACCACGCGCTCGGCGCCCAGGTAGGACATGGTGATCAGCGAGCCGCCGTGGGCCATCAGCGGCTCCAGGGCCTTGGCCATGCGCAGGAAGCTGTGGCAGGAAACATTCATCGCGGCGTCGAAGCCGGCTTCGGTGGCGTCGATGACGCGGCCGTGCAGGTCGTCGGCATTGCAGAAGGCCATCGAGTGGATGGCGAAGTCGATTTCGCCGAAGGTTTCGCCGCACTGGGCGATGACGCCTTCCAGGCAACCCGGCTCGGCGACGTCGAGCTTGAGGAACAGCTTGGCGCCGAGCGCCTCGGCCAGCGGCTGCGTGTACTTGGCGGTCTTTTCGTTCTGGTAGGTGATGGCGATTTCACCGCCCAGTTCGACGATGGCCTTGGCCACCGCGAAGGCGATCGACTTGTCGTTGGCGATGCCGGTGATCAGGCCCTTCTTGCCGGCGAGCGGCAGCTGGGGGGTGGCCGGGCTGGTCGTTTCCATGTTCATGCTGTGCGTCCTTCCGTACATGCGGGCCGGTGAGTGATGCAATGCACCATCCCGGAGCAGTTGTTGTTTGCTGGGAAATGATTGGGGTGATGCTGTGATGCAACATCATTGTGGCACAAGCAGATTGCGGTTTGTTGACGGCGCCGGCCGGGGCTACCTTGATTTTCGACAAGAACGGGCCATGCTTTGGTGCTAGGCTGTTTCCCGTCTCATGCAAGCGTCAGGAGGGTTGCCGTGGCACTGAACGAGATGCATACCGAAGCCGTGGCCGGGATCGTCGACCGGGTGGTGGCCCGCTGGCGACGCGACCCGACCTGCATGGTGCAGATCCTGCGCGAAGTGCAGGAGGCCTGCGACTGGATCCCGCCGGAAGCGATCGACCGCCTGCAGGCCGTCCTCGGCGTGCCGCGTACCAAGATCGAGGGCGTCGCCGGCTTCTATTCCTTCTTCTACCTGCAGCCGCGCGGCCGCTACCGCATCCTCTTTTCCGACAACATCACCGACCGCATGCAGGGCAACCTGGCGCTGATGGAGCGCCTGTGCAGCAGTCTGTGGATCGAGCCGGGCAAGGTCTCCGAGGACGGCCTGGTCAGCGTCGACAAGACCTCCTGCACCGGCCTGTGCGACCAGGGGCCGGGCCTCCTGGTCAACAACCGGGCGATCAGCCGCCTCAGTGCCGAGCGCATCGACCAGCTGGCCGAGCTGGTGCGCGACAAGGTGCCGCTCTCCGGCTGGCCGGCGGAGTGGTTCGCGGTCGAGGACAACATCCGCCGCGCCGACATCCTGCTCGGCGCGACGCTGCAGCCGGGCGACGCGCTGCGCGCCGCCCGGGCGCGGGCGCCGAGCGACGGGCTGGCGGCCTCCAACATGCGTTCCTGGCGCGAGGGGCTGCCTTCCGGCCTCGGTGGGCCGGCCGCGTTGCTCGACGAGATCAAGCGCGCCAACCTGCGCGGGCGCGGCGGGGCCGGCTTCACCACCGGCCTCAAATGGGAAGCCTGCCGCAACGCGCCCTTGAAAGCCGGCCAGCAGCGCTTCGTCGTCTGCAATGCCGACGAGGGCGAACCCGGCACCTTCAAGGACCGCGTGCTACTGACGTCCTACGCCGACCTAGTGTTCGAGGGCATGACCGTGGCCGCCTACGCCATCGGCGCTCGGCGCGGCTTCCTCTACCTGCGCGGCGAATACCGCTACCTGCTCGAACCGCTGCAGGCGGTGCTCGAACGGCGACGGCGCGACAACCTGCTCGGAACCGACATCCTCGGCATCGCCGGGGCGGATTTCGACATCGAGATCCATCTCGGGGCCGGCGCCTACGTCTGCGGCGAGGAATCGGCGCTGATCGAGTCGCTCGAAGGCAAGCGCGGCACGCCGCGCAACCGCCCGCCGTTCCCGGTGACCAACGGCTATCTCGACCAGCCGACCATCGTGAACAACGTCGAGACCTTTGCCGCGGCGGCGCTGATCGCGCTCAACGGCGGCGACTGGTATGCCGCCATCGGCACCAAGCACTCGGCCGGCACCAAGATCCTGTCGGTGTCCGGCGACTGCGCGCGGCCGGGGCTCTACGAATACCCGTTCGGCGTCAGCGTGCGCCAGGTGCTCGAGGATTGCGGCGCGACGGAGACGCAGGCGGTGCAGGTCAGCGGGCCGTCCGGCATCTGCGTGGCACCGGCCGAGTTCGAGCGCATCATCGGCTTCGAGGACATTCCGACCGCCGGCGCCTTCAC
>DASUZG010000180.1:0-8290 GCA_036376995.1 Azonexus sp.
GGTTCGCCCGGTCGGCCGTCGATGTCGATCGTGGTGCCGAGAAAGAGTTCGGTCAACTCGGCGGCAAGCAGCATCTGTTCGCTGATCCGGCTGCTCGAGAGGTGCGAGTCACCCGCCGCGACACTGAGCGGCAACAGCAACTGGCTGGCGCTGTGGGCATCGAGCGCCCCGCTGCTGGCCAGCGCGGCGAACAGTGCATCGGCGGCCTCGTTGGCCACCGCTTCCGGCGGCTTGCCGAGTTCGCCGAGCGCGAACAGGCATTGCTGGCTGTGTTCGAATTCCGCCTGCAGCACGATGTAGGTGCCGGGCACGGTGGCGCGGACGACGGCCGGAGCGAGGCACAGCGGGGCATCGAGGATGCCCAGGCGGCGCTCGAGCTGGCGGATGTGGCGCTCGGACACGCTCGGGCTCAGCCCGGCGAGCACCGAATGGCCGCTGACGCGCAGCAGGGCGCCGCGCCGGGTCAGTTGCAGCGGAACGATGCCGGCTGCCGGCTGGATGGTTGCATGGACGATGCCGCCGCCCTTGGGCGCGAAGCCGGCGCTGTGCAGCGTGGCGTCGGCGCGGTAGCCGGCCCGGCCGAGCAGCGGCAACCAGTGCCAGGCCAGGTTTTCGAAGGCCGGGCTGCGCGCCGCATGGGTGATGCCGGCCAGGCGCGGATGGCAGACCTGGCCGGAAAAGCTGAGCGGCACCAGCAGGGTCTCCAGCAGCAGCGTCAGCGAGCCCGGGGTATCGATGTCGATGGCTGGCTCCCAATGGGCTTCGCGGCGCGGTTCGAAGAACAGGCTCTGCGAGCCGGGCACGGCACCCTCGACATGGGCGTCGCAGGCCCTGGCCAGCAGCTCGATGGTGCGCAGATGCTGCAGTTTCAGGCCGGGGCTAATGCGGCGGGCACGAATCCGGGTCAGGCGCATGGGCCGTCCGCTGAGCAGGGACAGGACCAGGGCGCTGCGCAGCGCGAAGCCGCCGCCGCTGCCGCGGGAGGCATCGAAGGTGATCATCGGTCGCCACCTTGCGCGGCGTCCGCCCGCAGCGCCGCACTGCCGCCGCAGGCGGTCGGGGGAACGGGGTGCGGTTGCTGCCGAACAGACGGTTTCACGTTGATCTCCTGCCCTTCGCTAGACTGGATTGCAAGGCGGCCCGCCGTGGCAGTGCCGATGCCGCAAGACCAATCTAGCGTCGGTGGCAGGACAGCGGAATACCGTGCGGCGTGTAATTCCGTTACCGGATCGCGGGTAGTCCGTGGCCGGCCGGTGTCAGTCGTCGAAGGTGCAGATCTGGACCAAAAAGAACGGCGACAAGTCGTCGCCCTTGAAGAACATCGCCTTCAAGCCGATCTCGCAGGCCTCGCCGTTGCCGGTGATGAGGCTGAAGCGGTGCCAGTGCGCGCCGGCGAAGCGGAAATTGACGTAGGCGACGTTGTAGCCGTGGCGCCCCGCCTGCAGCGCCAGGCACGGCAGGTGCCGGGTGACCGGCTGGCCGAGCAGGGCGCGCGGCGTGCTGTGGAAGAACTCGGCGGCGAGCAGGTCGCCGAAGCGGATAGCGCCATCGACATCGAGCAGCAGCGTGCCACAACGGTAGATGGCCGCTTCGTCGGCAGCGTTGCCATCCCGCTCAGGATCAGGAGGCTGCAACGCCGGGGCAGCGGGCTGGAGCAACGAGGTGGCCATCGGTCGTCTCCCGGTCAGGTGGATGCCGGCCGGGCGCCGGCCGGCAGGCCGAACGGCAGCTGCCGTTCGACCCTTCAGGATAGGAAGCCGCCGCTTCGCTGCCTATCCCCGGGAGTGCGTAAAGCCGATACCGGTAAGCGCTTAGTCGGCAGGGGCGGCCGGTACCGCGTCGCTCGCCGTCTGGCTGGCGACGGCATCGGCCAGTGCCGACAGGCTGGCTGTCAGGTTGTCCATCGCCTGTTGCAGGGCCGCGAACAGGGTTTCCTGCTCGTCGTGCCGGCCGGCGATTACGGTCTGTTCGAGTTCGCCGGCCAGGCGGGCGACCTCGCGGGCCTGCAGGAAGCCGGCGACACCGCGCAGCTCGTGCAGCAGGCGCGCACTGCCGGCCGTGTCGCCGCTACGCAGCAGGGCCGCGGTCCGCGCGGCATCGCCGCCGTGCAGCTCGACGAACTGGCGCAGCAACTGGAGGTAGCCGCCGAGGTCGGCATCGAAGGTGGCGCGCACGGTGGCCAGGTCGATACCCGGCAACTCCAGCCCGGCGGCGGCCGGCGGCCCCTTGGGCGAGGCCGGGCAATGGCCGGCGATCACCTCGAGCAGATCCTCGACGTCGATCGGCTTGACCAGGTGGCCGCGCATGCCGGCCTGGCGCGAGCGCTCGCGGTCCTCGGGGCGGGCATGGGCGGTGACGGCGATGATCGGCAGGTCGCGCAGGCCGAGTTCCTCGCGGATGATCCGCGTCGCTTCGTAGCCGTCCATCACCGGCATCTGGATGTCCATCAGCACGGCGTCGAAGGCCGCCGGCCGGGCGGTCAGCGCCTCGATGGCGGCCCGGCCGTCGGCGCGCAGCAACACTTCGGCGCCGGCCCGGACCAAAATCCGTTCGATCACCTGCTGGTTCAGTTCGTTGTCCTCGACCACCAGCAGGCGCCGCCCGGCCAGCCGGCGGTCGCTGCGGTGTGCCGGCGGCGGGAAGTCGCCGGGGCCGCCGGTGTAGGCCCGCTGCACTGCATCGAACAGGCTTTCCGGCGTCACCGGCTTGGCCAGCACGCCTTCCAGCGGCAGGTCGTCGCTGGCCGCGGCCGCCTGCTCCAGTTCGAAGGTGGCGGCCATCAGCACCACCAGCGGCAAGGCGATGTCGGGGGCGGCGTAGGCTTCGCGCAACATGGTGATGCCATCCAGTCCCGGCATCCGCCAGTCGAGCAGCATCATGTCGTAATCGCGGCCTTCGGCCATGCTGCGGCGCAGTTCGGCCAGTGCGGCGGCGCCCGAGGCGACGGCGCTGGCCTGCCAGCCGAAGCGGCGGCAGATGCCGGCCAGCACATCGCGGCTCATCGGCTGATCGTCGACGATCAGCAGGCGCAAGCCCTCCAGGTCGGCATCGGCGAGGGCCGGCGGCTGTTCGTCGGCCAGCGCCAGCGACACGGTCAGGGTGAATTCGCTGCCCCAGCGCACCGCGCTGTCGACGCCGATGGTGCCGCCCATCAGTGCGGCGAGGCGGGCGCTGATCGGCAGGCCGAGGCCGGTGCCGCCGTAGCGCCGGCTGGTCGACGAGTCGGCCTGGGTGAACACTTCGAAGATGCGTGCCTGGTTTTCGGGGCGGATGCCGATTCCGGTGTCGCGCACGGAAAATTGCAGCGTCGCCTTGCCGGCCAGGCGGTCCAGGCAGCGGACAGTGACGACGATGATGCCGGTTTCGGTGTATTTGACGGCATTGCTGCCCAGGTTGAGCAGTATCTGCTGCAGGCGCAGCGGGTCGCCGATCAGGGCGTCGGGAATGTCGGCCGCCACGTCGAGCAGCGGCTCGATCGGCTTGCCGCGGGTGCCGACCGAGATCACGTTGGCTGTCGTGCGCAGGATGGCGCTCAGGGAGAACGGCACATGCTCCAGTTGCAGCGCGCCGGCTTCGATTTTCGAGAAGTCGAGGATGTCGTCGATCAGGGCGCGCAGGGTTTGCGCCGAGCTGACGATCTTGCCGGCGAAATCGCGCTGGCTGCGGTCGAGCTGCGAGTCGGCGAGCAGGCCGGCGAAGCCGACCACGGCGTTGAGCGGGGTGCGCAGTTCGTGGCTCATGGTGGCCAGGAAATCGCTCTTGGTCCGGTTGGCGGCTTCGGCCTCGGCGGCGCGCGCCTTCAGCTCGGCGTTCAGCGCGGCGATTTCGCCGGTGCGTTCGGCGACCCGGTTTTCCAGCTGCTCGCGATGCCGTTCGAGTTCGAAGCGGCCGCGCAGCGCCTTGACGCCGTAGCCGATGTTGCCGGCCAGCTCGGTGAGCAGGCCCCGCTCGTCGGTGTCGAAGGCGTCGATCGTATCGGAATAGAGGCAGAGCACGCCGAGCACCACGCCGTCGGCGAAGATCGGCAGGGCGATGCTGGCGCGATAGCCGCACGCGCGCGCGGCCAGCTGCCACGGCGCCTGTGCGTCATCGGCCAGCAGGTTCTGGCAGATCTGCGTCCGGCTGCTGCGGATGGCCATGCCGGCAGGGCCGCGGCCGCCGGGACTGGCCTCGTCCCAGGAGATCGTTTGGCGGTCGAGATAGCCGTCCTCGCGGCCAAAGCGAGCGATCGGCCGGACGCTGCGCGCGGGATCGTCTTCCGGCTGGCCGACCCAGCCCATCACCAGGTGTCCGCCGGATTCGATGATCAGCCGGCAGCACTCGCCGAGCAGTCGGCTCTCGTCGTGGGCCCGGATGATCGCCTGGTTGCAGTCGCTGAGCAGGCGCAGCGCCCGCGTCAGGCGGCGCTGCTCCTGCTCGGCCAGCTTGCGTGCGGTGATGTCGAGATAGGTGACGTGAAAATGCATGCCGCGCCGCGAGCGGAAGGTGCCGATGGTGACTTCCAGGTCGCGCCGGGAGCCATCCTTGCGCTGCACCCGCGTCTCGATGCGCACCACTTCGCCGGCGAGCAGGCGGGCGCGCAGGGCGTGCAGTTCGTCGCGGCTAAGCGCCACGTCGCAGTCGGTGACGCGCAGCGTTTCCAGCTCCGCCCGGCTGTAGCCGAGCAGGTCGGCGGCCACCTGGTTGCATTCGACGATCTGCTGGCTGTCCGGCTCGACCAGCAACTGGCCGAGCGGCGAGTCGGTAAACAGCGCGCGGAAGCGATCGCCGCTTTCGACCAGCTTTTCGGTCCGTTCGGCCACCTGGCGCTCGACGTCGGCCAGGACCGTCAGCACCCGATGCTGGCCCAGGCTCAGCTGGGCGATTTGCTGGGCCAGGCCGCGCAGCAGGCGCAGTACCGGCGGAATGCGCTCGGCGGCGACGATCGGGATGTCGGCCAGGGCCGCGAAATAGGCGGCGCGGTCGAAGCCGCAGGCCATCTGCTGCTGTTCGAAGAAGGCGAGATCCGGCGCTTCGAGCAGGAACTGGCCGGTGAACAGGTTGGCGACATGGCGGCCGTCGATGACGATCGGTGTGGCGCAGTCGGTCAGGCCGTTGCTGCAGCGATAGATGGCCCACTCCTGGCCGGCGCCGATCTGGCGGGCCAGCTGCGTGTCGCTGGCCAGGCAGCCGGCCATGGTCCGTTCATGGGCGCGGTGGAAATCGATGCACAGGCGCTGCCAGCGGGAGGAGGCGAGTACCTTGCCGTGCAGGTCGATGATGGCGATCGGCAGACCGGTGACTTCGAGAAAGTCATGGAAAATGTCGTTGAAGACGCTGAAGTCGATCAACTCGTCCAGTTCCGGACCGGTCGCCGCGGCTGGCGACGCGTGGCCGTCGATATGCGGCGGCGGCGGGCGCATCGAGGCCAGGTTCGAGGGGCGGATGAACAGTCCCGACTGGCCGGATGCGGGCAACGCCCCGCCGCCGCCGTCCGGGAGCATGCCGGAGGCGCCGGTTCCGCTGTCGCCGGTGCCGGATTCGTCGCTGTCTGCCATGTGCTCCGTGCCTTTCTCGTTGTTCCGGGCGCAGCGTCCGGAATGCTCACAGCCTGAATCTCCCTCCACTCATTCAAGCACAACTTGCCGGTAGCGGGGCGGTGGCGGAGCGCCTTCCGCCGGCCGTTTGCTGCCGGCCGTCGGGCGACCGGCGGAATGGCGGCGGCGGTGGTAGACAGCGCCCGGTCGATCGGCCAAGCTAAGTATCAAGAGCAAACGGCCGGGAGAGTCAGTGTCAATGAGCCATCTCTCCGCCGATCGCTTCCAGCGCATCGTCGATTCCCTGAACGACGGCCTGTGGGTGACCGACGGGAATCACCGCATCGTCTACGCCAACCAGAGCATGGCCGCGATCGCCGGCGTCGGGTTCGAGCAGCTGCTCGGCGTGCATGTGCTGGACGGCTTCCCGGAGAGCACCACGCGCTTTTTCCGCAACGACTATCTGGCGGCGCTGGCCTCCGGGCAGGCCCGTCCGTACGAATGCCGGGTGGTCACGCCGGCCGGCCGCGACACCTGGCAGCGCGGCTGGCTGACGCCGATGCACGAGGACGGCGTGTTCGCTGGCATGGTCTGCACCGTCGTCGACGACACCGAGCGCAAGAGCCTCGACGACGTGCAGGCCTTTCTCGCCCGCACCTGCAGCATTCCCGCCGGCGAGCCCTTTTTCCGCGCCCTGGCGCGCTACCTGGCTGAGTGCCTGGACCTGCCCTATGTCTGCATCAATCGCCTCGATGCCGCTGGCCTCAGCGAGCGGACTCTGGTGTTCTGGTGCGGCGACCATTTCGCCGATCCGGCCGAATCGGTGGCAGACGGCGCTGCCGGCATGCCGTTTCCGCCCGGCATCGGGCGGCATTTCCCGGACAACCGGGTGCGTCAGGAACTGGGCCTGCAGAGCTATCTCGACACGACGCTGCGCAATCACGCCGGCACGCCGATCGGCCTGATCGCGGTGATGGGCCGGGCGCCGCTGGCTAACCGCGGGCAGGCCGAACTGGTGTTGAAGCTGGTGGCCGGGCGGGCGGCGGCCGAACTGGAACGCCTTGATGCCGAGTTCGCGCTGCGCGAGGCGCAGGAGCGGCTGCGCCGCAGCGAGGAGCATTTCCGCCTGCTGGTCGACGGTTCGCCGGTCGGCCAGCTGCTGGCCGAGGCCGACAGCCTGCGCATCGTCGCCTGCAACGCGGCCGGCGCGGCAATGCTCGGCCATGCGCAGGCGGAGATGCTGCAGCACCGGCTCTGCGATTTCGACATCGATCTCGACGCCGAGGCCATCGAGCGTCTGCGCAGCCGGACCATCGCCAGCGGCCAGCAGCATTTCGAGACCCGCGTCCGGCGCCGCGACGGCGCCATCCGCAACCTGGCGGTCAGCCTGGCCCTGCTGCACACGCCGGAAGGGGCGCGCCTGCATGCCACGCACCTCGACATCACCGAGCGCAAGCAGGCCGAAGCCGCCCAGCAGGCGAGCGCGCAGCGTTTCCGCCAGCTGCTGCGCGACATCCCGACCGTGGCCATCCAGGGCTACGGGCCGGACGGCACGGTGCGCTACTGGAATGCCGCCTCCGAGCGGCTGTACGGCTACACCACCGGCGAAGCCATCGGTGCCAACATGCTGGTGCGGATGCTGCCGCCGGATGCGCATGAGACGCGCGTGGCGATCCTGCGCATGCTGGCCGGCGGGCCGCCGCTGCCGGCGCTCGAACTGTCGCTGCAGCGCAAGGACGGCTCGCGCCTGAGTGTGCTGTCCAGCCATGCGCTGGTGCAGAATCCGGGCGAGCCGCCGGAGCTGTTCCGTTTCGACGTGGACCTGAGCGAACTCAAGCGCATGGATCAGGTGCTGCATCAGCGCGCCCAGTACCAGCGGGCGCTGCTCGACAATTTCCCGTTCATGGTCTGGCTGAAGGACGAGCAGAGCCGCTTCCTGGCCGTCAACCGGAACCTGGCCGAAACCTTCGGCTGGCCGACGCCGGAATCGCTGAGCGGGCATACCGATTTCGACATCGCGCCGGCCGACCTGGCCGAGTCCTACATCGCCGACGACCGGGCGGTGATGGCCGCCGGCCACAGCCAGCAGCTCGAGGAATTGCTCGAGACCGGCGGCGAGCGGCGCTGGTTCGAAACCTACAAGTCGCCGGTCGTGGTGGATGGCCGGATCGTCGGCACCGTTGGCTTTTCCCGCGACATCACCGAGCGCAAGCGGGTCGAGGCCGCACTGCTCGAAGCCAAGGGCGACGCCGAGCGGGCCAATCGCGCCAAGTCGCGCTTCCTGGCTGCCGCCAGCCACGACCTGCGGCAGCCGCTGTCGGCCCTGTCGCTGTACATCAGCGTGCTGCAGCAGAAAGTCGCGCCGGACAGCCGCGAACTGGTGACCAATATCCAGAACTGCCTCGACAGCCTGTCCGAACTGCTGGCCAAGCTGCTCGACGTCAGCAAGCTTGATGCCGGCGTGGTGATGCCCAAACGCGTCGATTTCGCCGTCGACGACCTGCTCGCCACGCTGATCTCGGTGCATGCCGCCGAAGCCGGCTTGAAGGGCCTGCGCCTGCGCTGGCGCAATTCGGGGGCGGTCGCCTACACCGACCAGGTGCTGCTGCGGCGCATCGTCGGCAACTTCCTGGCCAACGCCATCCGCTACACCGAGCGCGGCGGCGTGCTGATCGGCTGCCGGCGGCACGCCGGCAGGAACTGGATCGAGGTCTGGGATACCGGGATCGGCATTCCCGCCGACAAGACCGAGGTGATCTTCGAGGAATTCAGCC
>DASUZG010000181.1:0-2057 GCA_036376995.1 Azonexus sp.
CCGGAGTCCGCCCGATGGAACGCTTCACCATTTCGCTCGACGAATCGCTGGCCCGCCAGTTCGACGAACTGATCGCCGCCCGCGGTTACGTCAATCGCTCGGAAGCGGTGCGCGACCTGATCCGCGGCGCGCTGGAAAGCGACCGCCAGCGCGACCCGCCAGCCGGCCACTGCGTCGCCAACCTGTCCTACATCTACAACCACCACGAGCGTGAACTGGCCGAGCGCCTGACCGGCCTGCAGCATGACCACCACGACCTGACCGTGGCCGCCATGCACACCCACCTCGATCACGACAACTGCCTGGAGACGGTGATCCTCAAGGGTGCCACCGCCGCCGTCCGGCAGTTTGCCGAGGCGCTGGTCGCCGAGCGCGGCGTGCGCCACGGCCAGCTCAACGTGATCGCGCTGCAAGCCGAGCAGCACCATGCCCACGATGCGCACGGTCAAGCCCATGTCCACTACCGTCCCGCCCGCTAGCGGCCTGCCGGCGGGCGCCTCCGAGGCGCTCGGCGAACAGGCCTGGATCGAGGTGATCCAGAAGATGGACGAGGTCTACAACGACCTCCTGCAATATGAAGTGGCGCTCGAGGAGAAGAACGCCGCGCTCGAGGAGTCGCACCAGTTCATCGAGAGCGTGCTGGCCTCGATGTCCGACATCCTGATCGTCTGCGACCGCAACGGCGTGATCGAGGAGGTCAACAGCTCGCTCTGCCACTTCGCCGGCAAGGACGCGGCGGCGCTGGAAAATACGCCGGTGTTCAGCCTGTTCGCCGACGACGTCGAGCGTGCCCGGGCGCGCGACGTGTTCGCCCGCTTCGGCCGCGACGGCGTCCATGACTGCGAATTCTTCCTGCGCGCCGGCGACGGCTCGACGGTGCCGGTATCGATGAACTGCACGCCGCGCGTGTCGCAGACCGGCAAGCTGATGGGCATGGTCGTCACCGGCCGCCCGGTCGGTGAATTGCGCAAGGCCTACCAGGCGCTGCGCCAGGCGCACGACGACCTGAAGCGGACCCAGGGGCAGCTGCTGCACGCCGAGAAAATGGTCTCGCTCGGCCGCCTGGTGGCCGGCGTCGCCCACGAGCTGAACAACCCGATCAGCTTCGTGCTCGGCAACGTGTTGTCGCTCAAGCGCTACGCCGAGCGCCTGGAAAGCTACCTCGGCGCCGTGCATGGCAGCAGCGCCGCCGACGATGCGGCGCTGCAGGCGCTGCGCGGTGAATTGCGCATCGACCGCATCCTGGCCGACATGCCGCACCTGATCGACGGCATGATCGAGGGCGCCGAGCGCACCCGCGACATCGTCGATGCGCTGAAGCGCTTCTCGGCGGTGGACAAGACGACGCCGGAGCAGGTTAACCTGAACGAGGTCGTCGAGCGCGCCGTGCGCTGGGTGGTGCAGAGTGCCCCGGCGCGCTTCGCCGTCGATCTCGACCTGCCGCCCGAGTTGCGCTGCTCCGGTTCCTCCGGCCAGTTGCAGCAGGTGCTGATGAACCTGGTGCAGAACGCCTGCGATGCGACGCTCCACCAGTCGGCGCCGTCGCTGCGCATCGTCGGCGAGGTTGCCGGCGGCCGGGTCACGCTGCGCTTCATCGACAACGGGCCGGGCATCGCCGCCGAACATCTCGACCGTCTGTTCGAACCCTTTTTCACCACCAAGCCGGTCGGCCAGGGCACCGGGCTCGGGCTGTCGATCAGCTATGGCATCGTCGAGCGCCACGGCGGGCGGCTGACGGCGGTCAGTCCGGCCGGCGGCGGAGCGGAATTCATCCTGACACTACCGGTGGAAAGCCGCTGACCATTTGACTATCGCTGCCGCGCTGTACCGGGGTGGTGAAGTCAATGCGCACAATGACTTATTGAGCTGGCACGAAGCTTGTATGAAGATCGTCAAATCCTTCATACGAGGCTCGCCATGGAATCCCTGCCCACCGACTGGCTGTCGCTGCTGATCCTGACTTTCGTCCTCGGCATGAAGCACGGTTTCGATGCCGACCACCTCGCCACCATCGACGGTCTGACCCGCTACAACGCCCGCCGCCGGCCCGGCCTGGC
>DASUZG010000182.1:0-2594 GCA_036376995.1 Azonexus sp.
TAGGCGACGCGGAGTCCGGTAACTTCAAGCACCTAGGTAAGCCTCGATAACGCGTTGATCTTTCTGCACCACGGCCGGCACATCCTCGATGACCAGCTTGCCGTAGTCGAGCACGGCGACGCGGTCGCACAGCCCCATGACCAGCTTGACGTCGTGCTCGATGAGCAGGATGGTCGTACCGTCGCGGCGGATGCCGTCGATCAGCTCACGCAGTTCGGCGGTTTCCGTGGCATTCATGCCGGCGGCCGGCTCGTCGAGGCACAGCAGCTGCGGCTCGGTGGCCAGCGCCCGGGCGATTTCCAGACGCCGCTGGTCGCCGTAGGACAGGTTCTTGGCCAGGTCGTCGGCACGCTCCTCGATGCGCACATAGTGCAGCAGGTCGATGGCGCGCTGGCGGATAGCCGCTTCCTCGGCCCGCGTCGCCCGTGTCTGCAGCATGGCGCCGACAACGCCGGCGGCGGTGCGCACGTGGCGGCCGACCATGACGTTCTCCAGCGCCGTCATGTTGCCGAACAGGCGGATGTTCTGGAAGGTGCGGGCGATGCCGCGCGCTGCCGCCTGGTGCGGCGCATCGGCCTGGAGCTGCGTGCCGGCGAAGGTGAAGCCGCCGCCGTCCGGCACGTAGAGCCCGGTCATGCAGTTGAAGAAGGTGGTCTTGCCGGCGCCATTGGGGCCGATCAGACCGTAGATTTCGCCGCGGCGGATGGTCAGCGACACGTCCTGCAGCGCCTTGACGCCGCCGAAGTGCTTGGCCACGCCGCGGGCTTCGAGCAATACCTCGCGCATCACACGCCCCCCCGCGATGCTTCGGCCAGTTCCCGCTTGCGTTCCGGCGACGGCCACAGGCCGGCCGGCTTGAAACGCATCACCAGCACCAGCGCCAGGCCGAAGATCAGCATGCGCAAGCTTTCCGGATCGACCAGCATCTTGCCGAACAGCGCCATCTGGATCGGCCCGACGCCGTAGCGCAGCGCTTCCGGCAGGATCGACAGCAGCACCGCGCCGAGAATGACGCCGGGGATATGGCCCATGCCACCCAGCACCACCATGGCCAGGACCATGATCGACTCGATCAGCGAGAAGCTCTCCGGCGAGACGAAACCCTGCATCGCCGAGAAGATGCCGCCGGCGATGCCGCCGAAGGACGCACCCATGGCAAAGGCCAGCAGCTTGACGTTGCGCGTGTTGATGCCGACCGCTTTGGCGGCGATCTCGTCCTCGCGGATGGCCTGCCAGGCGCGGCCGATGCGCGAGTGCTGCAGGCGCAGGTTGATGATGATGACCAGGATGGCCAGCGCCACCAGCAGGAAGTAGTACTTCTGCGGGCCGCTCAGCGTCAGGCCGAGAATCTCGCTGTTGCCGGAAAAACGGAAGCCACCGATGGCCACCGGATCGATCAGCGTGATGCCCTGCGGGCCGTTGGTGATGTTGACCGGCGAGTTCAGGTTGTTGAGGAAGATGCGGACGATCTCGCCGAAACCGAGCGTGACGATGGCCAGGTAATCGCCGCGCAATTTCAGCGTCGGCGAGCCGAGCACGACGCCGAAGAAGCAGGCCAGCACGGCGCCGATCGGCAGGATCGCCCAGACCGGGAAATGCAGCCCGAAATGCGGGCTGGCCAGCAGCGCCCAGGCATAGGCTCCGACCGCGTAGAAGGCGATGTAGCCGAGATCGAGCAGGCCGGCGAAGCCGACCACGATGTTCAAGCCGAGCGCCAGGAAGACGTAGAGGATGGCGAAATTGACGATGCGCACCCAGGCCTGTCCGCCGCCCATGCCGAGCAGGAAGGGCAAGGCGACCAGGGCCGCGGTAATGAGGACGATGCCGAAGAAGGATTTCGGCGACAGCCAGTTCTTGTTCATGCCCGATCCCCCGTCTTTTCCCCGAACAGGCCGGAAGGCTTGAACATCAGCACGACGATCAGGACGATGAAGGCAAAGATGTCCTGGTAGTGGCTGCCAAGGAAGCCGCCGCTCAAGTCGCCGATGTAGCCGGCGCCTAGCGCCTCGATCAGGCCGAGCAGCACGCCGCCGGCCATGGCCCCGGCGAGATTGCCGATGCCGCCGAGCACGGCGGCGGTGAAGGCTTTCAGGCCGAGCATGAAGCCCATTTGATAGTGGGCGATTTCGTAATAGCTGCCGACCATCACCCCGGCCACGGCAGCCAGCGCCGAGCCGACGACGAAGGCGGCGGCGATGACGCGGTTGATATTGACCCCCATCAGGCTGGCCACTGCCGGATTCTGCGCGGTGGCGCGCATGGCCATGCCGAGACGCGTGCGATAGACGAGGAAGACGAGGCCGCTCATGGCCGCCGCCGAGATCAGCACGATGACGATCTGCACCAGCGTGAAATGGGCGCCGGCGAATTCGTAATTGATTTTCGGCAGCAGCGGCGGGAAAGTCAGGTAATTGCGCCCCCAGATGATCATTGCCAGGTTCTGCAAAATGATTGACATGCCGATTGCCGTGATCAGCGGCGTCAGCCGCGGTGAGCCGCGCAGCGGCCGGTAGGCGATGCGCTCCAGGCTCCAGCCCAGGGCCATGCAGACCAGCATAGCGGCGAGCAGGCCGCCGAGGCCGGCGACGCTCACC
>DASUZG010000183.1:0-2637 GCA_036376995.1 Azonexus sp.
CAGACGTTCGCTCTGGGCTTCCATGATGCTGCGCGTTTCCTCGTCCACGTCGCCGCTGCGCCGGTTGTCCGGAGCCAGCGCGCCGAAATTGAGCCGCGTCTTGCGGTACATGCCGATTTCGCCGACGGCGTGGTGCAGCAGCTGCGTGACGCGGGTGATGTCGTTGTGCGCGCCGTTGGTCGTGCCGTCCTCGCCGAAGAACAGTTCCTCGTTGGCCATGCCGCCGAGCAGCACGCGCACGTCGTGCTCGATGTCGCCCTTGCTCTTCAGGAGATTGCTGCCCTGCTTGTGGAACACGAAGCCCAGCGCGTTGCTGCGCGGATTGGCCTTGAGTGAAATCTTGATGGTCTTCATGTCGGCCAGGATATGGTCCCAATCACCGTGAGTCAGCTGGCGCTCGCGTTCGAGATCGACCAGGAAATGACCCCACTCGTGGATGGCGATGATCCGCCGGTCGCGCTCGCGTCCCTGCGTCGTGGCGGTATTGACATTACCGACCAGCACGCGTTCGGCGGCCTGCATCAGCGTGTCGGCGTCGATCATGCCGCCGCTCTGCACGGCGCTGATCCCGGCCTGGTTGATGATCGTCTCGAGGTCGGCCGGGCTGCGGCCTTCGGTGACTTCCGCCAGGTGGCGCAAGTCGAGGTCGGGCAGCACCTTGTCGGCGCGCTGGCTCAGGTAGTGGTTGATGATGGCCAGCCGTTCCTCGCGGTTGGGCATGCGGAAATCCACTTTCATCTGGAAGCGGCGCAGCATGGCCTCGTCCATCTGCATGCTTTCGCTGTTGAAATTGCTGGCGACGATCCAGATGATTTCGGCTTCGTTCTTGCTGCGCACGCCGTCGAGTACCGCGAGCAGCGTGTTGGCGGTGTCGTCGTCGAACTTGCGGCGGCCGCCGCGCTTCATGAACAGGTCCTGCGCCTCGTCGAGAAAGACGATGCACTGCTTGCGCCGCTTGGCCATGGTCATGATCCGGCTGAGCGTGTTGGCGCCGCCGGCGACGTAGCCGGTCTCGAGATTGGCGGCCGAATGGAACAGGATGGGCAGGCGCAGTTCCTTGGCCAGGTAACTGGCCAGCTTGGTCTTGCCGGTCCCCGCCGGGCCGCTGAACATCACGTTGAACGGTTTGCGGATGCCGTACTCGGCATAGGCGGCGCGCCGCTGGTACTGGTCCTTGATCTGCGCCACCTCGGCCTTGATGTCGTCCATGCCGACCAGATCATCGAGCGAACCCTGCACTTGCGCCGGTTCGATGAATTTCAGCGACTTGAACTGCCCCTTCAGTTGCAGGTAGAGAAAGGCCAGCAGGCCGAGGCTCAGCGCCACGGACAGCGTGCCGGTGACGCCGGCCTTCCAGCCGTCCTTTTCGGACTGCGGGCGGGCGCTGGCGAAGCGCTGGTCCAGGCGCTCGAACAGCTCGCGGCTGGTGGCGCCCAGTTCGCTGCGCGGGATGAACGTCAGCCGCGTGCCCCAGGGAGCGCTGACGGCCTTGTCGGTAAAAATGGCGGTTTCCATTTCGCTGGGGTAGTAGGCGTGCTGCTGGCCTTGCGATTCGACCAGCACGATGCGCTCCGAGACGTTCCACATCAGCGGCTCGTAGATCACGGTGATGCGGTCGACGGGGCGGGATTCGAGAAAGCCGAGCAGGGACCCGGGGCCGAAGACGACCGGCAGGCGGTCGTTAAAGGTCCACAACCCGTCGCTGCCCTGGCCGGCACCGGCCATGGCTTTGACCTGTTCAGCCAGGCTGGCCTGTTTCTGCAGGTGGACCACCGAATAAATGGCAGTCAGCGGAATCAGGATGGCCATGACCAGCACGCCGAGCTTGACGGCCAGCGACTGGATCACGAACCAGTCGAGCAGCCAGCCGCGGATCTTGCTCAGGGCCAGCCACCAGTCGGCAGCGGGGCGGAAGGTATTGCGCTGTTTGGGCAGGTCGGACATGGCGGTCACACCGGAAGACACGAAATGCCTTTGAGTGACAGCGGGCACCTGCGGTTCGGCCTAATTTTTGAAGCGGCTGCCCCGCGGGTTTGTGTGCGCTGCCGCACCGACCGCCCGGCCGGGAGGGCGGTAAAAAGAAGTTGCGCGGGCGGAGGCAGCATCGGCCGGCCGCCATCCCGACTTTTACCTTAGCGAAACAGGAAACATCGTGAACAACATTGTCTATATCGTCGGCGCTGTCGTCATCGTCATCGCCATCCTGTCGTTTTTCGGGCTGCGCTGAGCCAGGCCGGCCCGCCGCGGTCGCAGCGGGGTGCCGTCGGTTCAGTAGGGGGTTCGCCGGGGATTGGCCACCCATTCCCGGAGCGGCTCGAACGCGCCGGGCAGGGGTCGGTGTTCGGTCGGAATCTGGCGCTCGGGTAGCGCGCGCTTCAATTCGCAGTAGAGTTCGTCGTCGCAAAAACCGATGGCCGCCGCTTCGGCGCGGCTGTTGGCGAAGACGATGCGATCGACGCGGGCCCAGTAGGCGGCCGACAGGCACATCGGGCAGGGCTCGCTGGAAGCGTAGAGAGTGCAGCCGGTGAGGTGAAAGCAGTCGAGGGCGGCGCAAGCCATCCGGATGGCGGCGATCTCGGCATGGGCGGTGGGGTCCTTGCTGCCGACCACGCGGTTCCAGCCTTCGCCGATGATTTT
>DASUZG010000184.1:0-9214 GCA_036376995.1 Azonexus sp.
TTCGTAGGTTCTTGTGCAGGATTCACCCCATTGATTCATTCCCCCGGCAAGGCTGCGTCGGGGTCACTCAGGCCGCCCGACCATCGGGCCAATCCGTCGCCCGCCATAACAAACGCCAACGGCGACGAGGAAAGGAAACAGCACCATGACGACTTCCGTCGACAGCTTTGCCGCGCTCGGCTTAAGCGAATCGCTTCTCAAGACCCTGGCCGAAATCGGCTACGAAACCCCCTCCCCGATCCAGGCCCAGTGCATCCCGGTCCTGCTCGACGGCCATGACATCCTCGGCATGGCGCAGACCGGCACCGGCAAGACCGCCGCCTTCGCGCTGCCGCTGATGGAACAGATCGACATCAAGGTGGCCAAGCCGCAGGCGCTGATCCTGACGCCGACTCGCGAACTGGCGATCCAGGTCGCCGAGGCGCTGCAAAGCTACGCCAAGAACCTGCCCGGCTTCCATGTGCTGCCGATCTACGGCGGCCAGAGCTACACCATCCAGTTGAAGCAACTGGCCCGCGGCGCCCATGTCATCGTCGGCACGCCGGGCCGGGTCATGGACCACCTCGAGCGCAAGACGCTCAATCTCGACACGCTGAAGACCCTGGTCCTCGACGAAGCCGACGAAATGCTGCGCATGGGCTTCATCGACGACGTCGAGTGGATTCTCGAGCACACGCCGGAAACCCACCAGACTGCCCTGTTCTCGGCGACGATGCCGGAGCAGATCCGCCGCGTCGCCCAGAAATATCTGGTCGAGCCGAAGGAAGTGAAGATCAAGGCCGCGACCGCCACCGTCGCCGCGATCCGCCAGGTCTACTGGCAGGTCTCCGGCATGCACAAGCTCGACGCCCTGACCCGCATCCTCGAAGTCGAGGACGAGTTCGACGCCGCCATCATCTTCGTCCGCACCAAGACCGCCACCGTCGAACTGGCCGACAAGCTCAATGCCCGCGGCTACGCCGCCGCCGCGCTGAACGGCGACCTGAACCAGCAGATGCGCGAACGCGTCATCGAGCAGCTCAAATCCGGCGCGCTCGACATCGTCATCGCCACCGACGTCGCCGCCCGCGGCATCGACGTGCCGCGCGTCAGCCACGTCGTCAACTACGACATCCCGTACGACACCGAAGCCTACGTGCACCGCATCGGCCGCACCGGCCGCGCCGGCCGCAACGGCAACGCCATCCTGTTCGTCGCCCCGCGCGAAATCCGCATGCTGCGCACCATCGAGCGCGCCACCCGGCAGCCGATCGCGCCGCTGACCCTGCCTTCGCGTGCCGACGTGACCAACAAGCGCGTCGCTTCCTTCAAGGAAAAGGTCGCCGAAGTGCTCAATGCCGAAGGCCTCGACTTCTTCGCCAACATCGTCTCGCAGATCGCCGAGGAGCAGAACGTCGGTGCCGAGGAAGTGGCCGCCGCGCTGGCGATGATGGCCCAGGAAAACAAGCCGCTGCAGATCGCCGGCGAAGACCCGGCACCGCGCCCGGCCTTCCGCGACGAGCGCCGCCCGGCCAGCTTCGGCGAGCGCGAGCGCAGCCCGCGCTTTGACGACCGCGGCGAACGGCCGCGTTTCGAAGACCGCGGCGACAAGCCCCGCTTCGAGGAGCGCGGCGAGCGCCCGCGCTTTGACGACAAGCCGAAGCGCAGCGCGCCGAGCGGCGACATGGTGCGCTACCGCATCGACGTCGGCCGCGACCACGGCGTGCAGGTCAAGGACATCGTCGGTGCCATCGCCAACGAAGCCGGCATCGAAAGCCGCTTCATCGGCCGCATCGGCCTCTACGACGAGTCGAGCACCGTCGAACTGCCGGCCGGCATGCCGGCCGAGGCGGCCAACGCCCTGAAGCGCACCCGCGTGCGCGGCGTGCCGATCAACCTGCGCCCCGACGAAGGCCGCCCCGACAGCCCCGGCGGCGAGCGCAAGTTCAAGAAGAAGCCCTTCGCCGACCGCTGACCGATCCGGTCAGCCAGTCCGAAGCCACGGCCGTGTCCGTGGCTTTTTTTCGCCCGGCGGACAAACGAGAATAATTCCTGTTTACAAAAAGCGGCAATCGTCCTAACATGCGAACCATTCTCATTAGTCGAAATGAATCATGCGCAGCCTGATCGCCCACATTTCCCTGGCCGGCTTGCTGATCTGGTCGGCACTGGCCAGCCAGTTACCCCTCTGAACAGGAGACCCGACATGCCGAATAGCGAACTCTGGGCCGGTGCCCTCAGCCAGCTCCTGATCCACGACGAAACCGGCTGCCCGCATTCGGCCCGGCACGCGACGCTGCTGCTTGACCGCCTGTGCGCCATGGAAAGCCTCGACGAAGAGACACGCGCCCTGTGCGAGCGGGCCAGCCGGCGCCTCGAACACCTTGCCTACAACGGAGGCCGCCATGCTGGCACCGCTTAAGGATCGCAGCCTGATCGAACGCGACGACGGCCACGGCAGCGAAAACACGCCCGCCCTCTCCGACCTCGAGGCCGAAAACATGGCCCTGCGCCTGGCGCTGCGCCAGGCCCGGCGCAGCCAGCGGCGCAGCGCCACGCTGTCGGCCCGCGAGGCGGTGGCGCTGAACAACGAGATCGCCCACCTGCAGCAGCTCAACCTGAGCCTGCAGCAGCAGTGCGAGGAATACGCCTCCGGCCAGGCCATCGTCACCCTCGGCCAGCGCCTGATGGCGCTCGAGGAAAGCAACGCCCAACTGCTGGCCGCCGCCCAGCAGGTCTGGTACCTCGACAAGTCGCTGTGCGCCGCGCACCACGAATGCGAGCGCCTGGCCCGCGAACGTGATGCCGCCATCTCCTGCCTGCGCAGCGAACGCCCGCTGCGCCCGAACTGACCCATCCTTGCCGGGAAAACGCCCATGACCGAGATTCCCTACCACGTCGCCGGCGGCAGCTTCGTCACCCCGCCGGTCAAGCCGCTCGACGGTTTCCTGGCGGCACGCAAGCCGACGCCGGCGGACGACACGCCGGCCGCCCCGCGCAGTTCGCGCCGGCGGCGGCTGTGGGAAGTGCCGCACAAGTTTCACTGCCCGATCATCGGCAGCTGCTTCGAAGTCGGCGAATTGCGCGGCCTGATGGCCAAGGTCATGCACTTCCCGGCCGGCACCACCGATTTCGTGCTGCACACCACCGCCGTCGGCGCCTGCGAAACGCGCAGCCGGCTCGCCGACCTGCTGCAGCGCCAGCTCGAAAAGCGCTTCCAGCTCGCCGTCCGCCGCCTCGCCCCCGTCAAGGACGCCGAGGGCCTGCGCCAGCACTGGCAGGCGGCGGTCCGCAGCGGCGCCGAGATTCCGGCCACGCTGTGGGCGGCGTGGACGCACCCGGCCTGCGACACGCTGCTCGAGCACGAACTCTATGCCGACATCCACATGATCCAGCACCAGATCGGCAGCGGCACGCGCACCGACCTGAAGACGCTGGAACGGGCCAAGGACGAGAACCGGCAATTGCGCCAGCAGCTCGATCGGGCCCTGGCCGAAGCCGAAACGGCGCGCCGCGAAAAGGCCGAGGCGACGCAGCAGCTCGCCCAGCGCATTGCCGAACTGCGCGCCGAGCAGGTCGGGCGCGATGCCTGCATCGCCACGCTGACCGCGCAGCTCGACCAATTGCGCGACAGCCTGCCCGAGCTGCGCGACCGGCAGGCACTGGCCCGCCGCGCGGCCGACGCCGAAACCCGGCTGACCGCCCTCAACGCCCATCTCGAGCAGCAGCAGCAGGAACTCGAACGCCTGCGCCTGCGCCTGGCCGCCATCGCCAGCCCGGCCGCGCCGCACAGCGCCGAGACGGACACCACGGCGCTGCCGCCGCTCGATCCGGAAACCCTGTCCGGCAAGTGCATCCTCTGTGTCGGCGGCCGTTCGGGCGCGGTGGACGCCTATCGCCACCTGGTCGAGCAGCGCGGTGGCCGTTTCCTCCATCAC
Organism: Azonexus sp.; assembly: GCA_036376995.1. Taxonomy (GTDB): domain Bacteria; phylum Pseudomonadota; class Gammaproteobacteria; order Burkholderiales; family Rhodocyclaceae; genus Azonexus. The sequence continues at coordinate 3,918 of DASUZG010000184.1, forward strand.
GACGGCGGCCTTGAAGAAAGCCTGCACCGCATCGACGGCGCCCTGGCAGCCGCCGACCTGGTCATCTGCCAGACCGGCTGCATCAGTCACAACGCCTACTGGCGGGTCAAGGAGCAATGCAAGCGCAGCGGCAAGCCGTGCGTCTTCCTGAAGGGCAGCGGCATTTCCAGCTTCGGCCGGGTGGTCGGAGCGGCCTGCGGCGTCGACGAAGAGGTCGGTGACGCCGTGTAACCGTTGTTGACAATCATTCTCACGACTATAGAATGCGAAACATTCTCGTTTGCATAACCGCACCATGAATAACAACACCAAACCCGCCCCCACCGCCCCGCCGACCGCCAGCAGCGCGCTGCCGGTGCGCGTCGACAGCGGCGACATCCTGCGTGGCGCCTCCACCGTCGAAATCGAGCATGCCGGCCAGCGCTACCTGCTGCGCGTGACGCGTGAAAACAAGCTGATCCTGACCAAATAACCCTTCTCTCGTAGCAACACCTTCCCGTAGCCAGCAAGCGGAACGCCAGCAAGCCAGGGGTCTTTTCCGGCCGGCGCGGGATTCACCGAAGACGCCATGAGTTACGCCCTTTCCCGCCCTTCCTCGACGCAGCGCAGCAGCCTGCTGCTGATCGTCGTCGGCCTGCACGTGGTCCTGTTCCTGCTGGTCATGGCGGCGAAAACCGTCGTGCCGCAGATCATGGAAATGCCGATGATCGTCGACCTGCTGCCGGCCCAGCCCGAACAGCCGCAGCCCAAGCCGCTGCCGGTGGCGAAGCCGGAACCGGTGCGGCCGAAGCCGGCCCCGAAGGCGCCGACGCCGAAACTCGAAACCACCACCAGCAGCGAACCGGCCCCGGCCGCACCGGTCGCCGCGCCGCCCGAAACCAAGCCGGCCCCGCCGGCACCGCCCGCCGCCCCGGCCGTCAGCGCGGCGCGCTTCGACGCCGACTACCTGCGCAACCCGGCTCCGCCCTACCCGCCGCTGTCGCGCCGCCTGGGCGAGGAAGGCAAGGTCATCCTGCGCGTCTCGGTCAGCCCGCAGGGCACCGCCGAGTCGGTCGAGATCCGCACTTCTTCCGGCAGCACCCGCCTCGACGAGGCGGCGCAGAAGACCGTGCTCAGCTGGCGTTTCGTCGCGGCCAAGCGCGGCGACGTCGCCATCCAGAGCTGGGTCCTGGTCCCCATCATTTTCAAATTGGAGCAATAACATGCAGGAAACCGCGCAAGACAACGCCTTCGGCCTCGCCCACCTGTGGGCGGCCGGCGACAGCATCTCGCACACCGTCGCCATCCTGATCGTCATCATGTCGGTCGCCAGCTGGTACCTGATCCTGGCCAAGGCCTGGGACTGGTGGCGCCTGCGCAAGGCGGCCAAGGCCGTGCCCGCCTTCTGGGCCGCCAACAGCGTCGCCGAAGGCATCGAGCACCTGCGCAAGGCCGGCGAAGAGAGCCCCTACGCCCAGCTGGCCACCCAGGCCAACTGCTGCAACCATGACTGCGAAACGGTCTCCGGCCGTCTCGCCTCGCGCTTCGATCCGTCCGAGCAGATGGAACGGGCGCTGCGCCAGCAGCTGTCCACTACCCAGGCCGGCATGGAAAACGGCCTGACCTTCCTCGCCACGACCGGCGCCACGGCGCCCTTCGTCGGCCTGTTCGGCACCGTCTGGGGCATCTACCACGCCCTGGTGGCGATCGGCATGACCGGCCAGGCGGCACTGGAAAAGATCGCCGGCCCGGTCGGCGAAGCGCTGATCATGACCGCCGCCGGCCTCGCCGTCGCGCTGCCGGCCGTGTTCGCCTACAACACCTTCACCCGCGTCAATCGCGTCATCCTGGCCGATCTCGACGCCTTCGCCCACGACCTGCACGCCTTCTTCACGGTCGGCAAGCCGCTGGTCGCCAACAGCGCCCAGATCCACCCGATGCGCGCCCGCGCCGCGGCGGAGGTTGCATAAATGGCCATGGGCAGCTTCAACGGCACCGGCAGCCAGATGCCGACCGCCGAGATCAACATGACGCCGCTGGTCGACGTGATGCTGGTGCTGCTGATCATCTTCATGATCACCGCGCCGCTGATGACGCACTCGGTCAAGGTCGACCTGCCGCGCGCCGCCAGCACACCGACGCCGGAAAAGCCGATGACGCTGCAGGTGGCGATCACCGCCGACAACGCCGTCTTCATCGGGAGCGAGGCAACTGACGCCGGCGCGCTGGAAGCCCGCTTCCGCAGCGCCGTGGCCGAGGACGCCAACGTCGAGCTGCATCTGAAGGCCGACCGCGTCACCCGCTACGAAACCGTCGCCGAGACCATGAGCGCGGCCCGCCGCGCCGGCATCGCCAAGATCGGCTTCGTCACGCAACCGGGCCAGGACCGCTAACCAATTTGTAACTGCAGTTCCTTTCAACAACTCCAGCCAGCCACACTCAACGCCAGCCAGCCGGAGAATAATCAGGGAGATTCACCATGTTGTCCGTCAAGAAACTCGTTTCCGCCTTGGCCCTCGCCGCCGCCTTCGCCGCGCCGGTGCAGGCCCTCGAATATCCGATCGGCGTGCCGCAACAGAAGGCCGGCATGGAAATCGCCGCCGTCTATCTGCAGCCGATCGAAATGGAACCGGACGGCATGATGAAGAAGGCTTCCGAGTCCGACATCCACATCGAAGCCGACATCCACGCCCTGGCCAACAACCCGAACGGCTTCGAGGAAGGCGCCTGGATTCCCTACCTGGTGGTCAAGTTCGAAGTGTCCAAGATCGGCGGCGACTACAAGGTCGCTGGCGATTTCATGCCGATGGTCGCCAACGACGGCCCGCACTACGGCGACAACATCAAGCTGGCCGGCCCCGGCAAGTACAAGGTGAAGTACACCATCCTGCCGCCGTCCGAGAACAAGCACGCCCACTTCGGCCGCCACACCGACCGCGCCACCGGCGTGCGTCCGTGGTTCAAGCCGTTCGAAGTCGAATACGAATTCACCTACGTCGGCATCGGCAAGAAGGGCGGCTACTAATCATGCGCCTGACTCAACTGACCGCCGCGCTGGTCGCGGCGGGCTTGGCCCTGCCCGTGCTGGCCGCTCCTGGCGACCAGGCCGCGCTGCTGGAAAAGCTCGCCGCCCGCCTGGAAAAACTGGAAGCGCGCAACGCGCAGCTGGAAAAGGAAGTCAAGGACCTCAAGGGCGAGAACCAGAAGATCGCCGACGGCCTCGACAGCCCGCGCCTGTCCCAGTACGAACCGGAACTGACGGCCCGCCTGAAGGCCGTCGAGAAGGACGCGCTGGAAATGAAGAAGGCCGCCAAGATCGCCGAGAAGTTTGACGGCATCAAGGTCGATGCGGCGCTGACCACCGTTGCCCAAAAAGCCAACGGCCTGCCGAGCGGCACCGCCGATTCCAACAGCCAGCTCAACTACCGCGCCGACGTTTCCGTCGAGCTGCCGCTCGAGCCGATCGGCGACATCGAGCACAAGGTCTTCGCCCACGTCCGCGTCGGCCAGGGCCTGGGCCTCAACAGCGCTCTCGGCAATCTCGGCCACTACGCCAGCGCCCCCAACTCCACCGCCTTCCGCGCCAGCGGCTCGAATCCCGACGACTCCGTGGCGATTCTCGGCCAGGCCTACTACCAGGCGGCGATCCCGCTGCCGATCGGCGGCTTCACCCCGTACTCGCGCGAGAAGCTCGAAGTCACCTTCGGCAAGATGGACATCTTCGGCTTCTTCGACCAGAACGAGGCCGCCGGCGACGAGTCGGTGCAGTTCCTCAACTCGGTCTTCGTGCACAACCCGCTGCTCGATGCCGGCGGCGAAGTCGCACCCGATGCCAACGGCTTCCAGCCGGGCGCCATCGTCTCCTACCTGAACGAGACCAACAAGGCCGAACCGTGGCGCGTCTCGCTCGGCGTCTTCGGTGCCGGCGAACTGGGCGCCAGCTATCAGCGCAGTCTGAATGCGCCGCTGGTGATCCTGCAGGCCGAGAAGCAGTTGAAGCTGTTCGGCGGCCTGAACGGCAACTACCGCGCCTATGCCTGGTCGCGCAGCAAGGTCGACGAGCTCGACGGCATCAGCACCGACCGCCATACCGGCTTCGGCGTCTCGATCGATCAGCGGATCGGCGACGGCATCAACCTGTTCGGCCGTTACGGTCAGCTGGTCAAGGGCCAACTGCCGTTCGACCGCGCCGTGTCGCTCGGTGCCGAGTTCAACGGCAGCTACTGGGGCCGCGGCGGCGACGCCATCGGCATCGGCAGCAGCTGGCTGAAGACCAGCGACGACTACCGCAAGGTCGGCGGCTCCGGTTGCGCCGGCGGCTTCGACGACAACGGCAACTGCCTGGGCGGTGCCTTCACCTTCACCCCGGGCGGCGCCGAAAAGGTCGCGGAAATCTACTACCGCTACCGCGTTTCGCCGAACGTCCAGATCAGCCCTGATTTCCAGTGGGTTGACCGGCCGGGTGGCAATGGCGATGCGGATTCGGTTAAGGTCTTTGCCGTACGCGCCAATATTGCTTATTAAGGAAACTGCATGAAACCCGCTCTCCATTCCGTGGCATTCGCCCTGCTCCTGAACGCAACCGCAGCTTTCGCCGACGACATGCCGACGTTCCTGCTGGTCATGAAGGACGGCCGCCTCTTTCCGGAAACCATCGAGGTCCCGGCCAATACCCGGTTCCGCCTGGAAATCCGCAACGAGGGGCCGGGCGCCACGGAATTCGAGAGCCTCGAATTACGCAAGGAAACGGTGCTGGCGCCGGGCGTCACGCGCAAGCTGGTGTTCGCGCCGATGAAAGCCGGCACCTACAAGTTCTTCGACGAGTTTCACCCGGAAACGGCCCAGGGCCGGATCGTCGCCAAGTAAGCGGAGCACTGCATGGGTAACGCCTTTTTCGTGGTCTGGCGGGAAAGCCTGGAAGCTTTCCTGATCGCCGGCATCCTGTTCGCCTGGCTGAAGGTCAATGATGATGCCGGCCATGGCCGCCGCGCGCTGTTCGCCGGCCTCGCCGCCGGCGTCGTGCTGGCGCTGCTGCTCGGCTGGGCGCTGGTCACCGTGCAGGACGAGCTGACCGGCCAGGCGCTGGAAATTTTCCAGACCGCGACGCTGTTGGTCGCCGCCGGCCTGATCACCCAGATGGTGCTGTGGATGAAGCGCCACGGCCGCGAAATGAAGGCCCGCCTGCACGCCGACCTGAGCGCCGCCGCCGAACGCGCCGGCTATCTCGGCGTGGCCATCGTCGCCGCGCTGGCAGTGGCCCGCGAAGGCGCCGAGACGGTGATCTTCCTCTACGGCATGGCCCAGGGCGGCGATCTGTC
>DASUZG010000185.1:0-2626 GCA_036376995.1 Azonexus sp.
GTCGCCGCGATCTTCCTGCTGCTGCTGCTGGCCGGTCTGGCGGCCTTCATGGCCAACATCCTGTCGGTCACCCACATCAATCTGGCGGCCGACATCGGCGGCTCGCGCGCCTACCAGGCGGCGCGGGCCGGGGCGGAGTGGGGCATGTTCCAGCTCGACCCGAACGCCCAGTCGTCCTCCTTGCCCAACTGCGCCGGGGCGGCCGGCACCCTTACCGCCATCCCCGGCCACAGCGTCGTGGTCGGGTGTTCCGCCTATCCCAGCGACACCACCGTGTACCGCGAAGGCGGCAAGCAGATCCGCATTTTCCGCATCGTGGCGACGGCGACGGCCACCGGGGTCCGGGCGCCGGGCATCGAGCGGCAGGTTGTGGTGACGCTCGAAAAATGCCGCGATGCGGCGATCACGGCACCGCCCTATGACTGCTGAGCGCCTGAAGGAATTGTCGATGTCGCTGGTCCGCCTCTGCTGCCTGGCCCTGTTCTGGCTCGCCAGCGGCGCTGCCGTGGCGGCCAACTACGTCTTCCCCACCGCGATGCCCAGCGGCTGCTCCGGCTTGTCCGGCAGCTACAGCTGTTCGGCGCTGACCCTGGCCTGGGGCGACACCATCGCCATCAGCGGGACCAAGCCGGCGACGATCACGGTGACCGGCGCCTTCGATGCCCGCAATGCCCAGATCAATACCGCCGGCAACGTCAATGACCTCAGCCTGGTGGTGACCGGCAATTTCGCCTGCGACCAATGCATGGTCAACGCCAACCTGACAGTCGGCGGGCAGACCAACCTGACCTACCTCGGCATCATCCGCGGCACCCTCAGCGCGTCCGGCGCGGTCACGCTGGGAACGTCGAGCGAAATCGGCGGCACGCTGGCTGCCGCCGGACAAAGCGTGACGGCCCAGAGCGGCGTCAAGGTGCATGGCGATGCCACGGTCGGCAGCCTGTCCAGTACCGGCAGCTCCAGCTATTTCGGCGGGTCGATCGTCGCCACCAACGGCTCGGTCAGCCTGCCCCATGCGAGCCTCGTGGTCGGCAGCGTGACCGTCCAGGACAAGGACGAAACGGTCACGCTGGCCAGTGCCCAGGCCAAGGTCGGCGGCTGCGTCACCGTCAACAGCAACAAGAGCAGCGCGATCACCCTCGGCTGGCAGGCGAGCGTCGGCGGCGTCTGCTGCAGCCCGGGCAATTCCGGGTGCAAGGACAGCTGCGTCAAGAACGACAGCGGTGGCGCCATGCCGGCCATCTGCACCGCCACCACGACACCGACCGTCGACGGCTTCAATGCCATCGACAGCGCCTATGCCAGCACCTCGACCAATTTCCTCGCCGGCCACATCTACACCAAGCTCGCCGGCGTCGGCTTCACGTTGCAGGTGGCGGCCCTGTACAACAACCTGATCCAGACCGATTACGCCAGCACCGGCGACAAGACGGTGAGCGTCAAGCTGGTCGACAATAGCGACGGCCTGTGCGGCACCGATGCCACGCGCCAGACGGCCTGCAGCGCCTGCAACGGGCGGGCGGCGGTGAGCGGCGGCAGCCAGAGCCTGACCTTCGCGGCGAGCAACAGCGGCGTCCGGTCGACCGGCACCTTCACGCTGGCCGCGGCCTACAGCAACCTGGTCGCGGTGATCAGCGACGGCAGCGTGACCGCCTGCTCGGTCGACAGCTTCGCGGTGCGCCCGACGCGCATCAGCAGCGTCGCCTCCAGCGCCAGCAACAGCACCCTGACTGGCACGCCGAAACTGAAGGCGGGCAGCGACAGCTTCACCATCGATGCGACGGTTGCCGCCGGCAGCTACAACGGCATCCTCAAGATCAACAGCGCGGCGATGCGCGCCACCGGCAATGACTGGACGGTCGGCGCCCTGGACCCGCTCGTTTTCCCGGCGGCGACCGGCGGCGGAGCGACGAGTACGGCGAGCACGAGTTTCACCTACGCCGAGGTCGGCAATTTCCGCTTCCTCGGCTTCGATCCGGCCAGCGACGCCAGTTCGCCGCGCAGCATCTATGACGACAGCTGGACGGTCATCGATAGTGCCAAGAGCGATTGCGTTGTTGGCAGCTACGCCAACGTCCAGGATAGTGGCGGCAAGTACGGCTGCCTGTTCGGCCTGCACGACGGCGGCGCGGCGCAGCCCGATTCGCTACTGTTCGGGCGCTTCGTGCCGGATCATTTCGCCTATCTCGGCGGCAGCCTCAAGCCCTTCTGCAGCACGGCCAGCGCCTTCACCTACATGGGCCAGCCGGCACTCGGCATCGCCTACCGTCTGCAGGCCGTGAACGGGGCTGGCGCGGTGACGGCCAATTATTCGCAGGTGCTGACTCCGCCCTATCCGGTGGCCACGCCGAGCCTGGCCGCCGAGGACCAGGCGGCCGCCTATCAGGGCTGCGACCTCGCCAGCCGCATCGGCAGCCTGCCCAGCGCCCAGTGGGTGGCCGGTGTCTATGCCTTGAACGACGCCAATGCCGACAATCTGCCCGATACCGCGACCGCCAGCTTTTCCCGGCCGACGGTGCCGCTGGACCTGACGGCGGCGACCTGTGCCGCCAACCGGGCCAGCGCCGGCGGGCCGTTCTGGCTGCTCGACATCGGTGTGGCGATCAACGACGCCGACGTCACGGCC
>DASUZG010000186.1:0-2561 GCA_036376995.1 Azonexus sp.
CGCCGCTAACGGCCGCGTCCGGAATCCGCCCGCCCATGGACTACAGCCGGCTGCCCGCCCTGGAAATCGAACGCCTGGCCCGGGTGATCCACCCGGGCGCCTGGGCGATCGAGCCGGAGCGGCCGCTGTCGACGCTGCTCGGCTCCTGCGTCGCCGTCTGCCTGTTCGACCCGCAGGCGCGCGTCGGCGGACTCAACCATTTCATGCTGCCGAACATCCGGCGCGGCAGCAACGACGATGTGGACACCCTGCTTTCCGGTTCCTACGCCATGGAGGCGCTGCTCAACGCCCTGCTCCAGCGCGGCGCGAAAAAGGCCCGGCTGCAGGCCAAGGCCTTCGGCGGCGGCACCATCATCAACACTGCCGCCTCGTCGATGAGCATCGGTCTGCGCAATGCGGAATTCACCAAGGAATGGCTGGCCCGCGAGGGCATTCCCCTGCTCGCCGAGGATTTTCTCGGCCCGTGGTCGCGCAAGGTGCTGTTCCTGCCGGCCAGCGGCGACGTGTTCTGCCGGCGCATGGTGACCAATATGGCCACCGCCGAGACCATCGCCCGCGAAGAGCAGAGCTACGCCGCGACGCTGGCGCAGAAGCCGCCCCCCACCGACAAGAAGATCGAGTTGTTCTGATGGCCGAACCCAGTCCCATCACCGATCAGGAATTCGCGCTGTTCCAGCGCCTGATCTACAAGATCGCCGGCATCAGCCTGAGCGACGCCAAGAAAGTCCTGCTCGTCGGGCGCCTGACGCGCCGGCTCAAGGTCTACGAGCTGAGCAGCTTCAGCCAGTACTACCGCATGCTGGCCAGCGGCGAGCATCCGGACGAACTGCAGACCATGGTCGACCTGCTGACCACCAACGAAACCTACTTCTTCCGCGAGCCGAAGCATTTCGAGTTCCTGCGCGACGAGATCATCCGCAAGCGCAGCAGCGCCGGTACCTTCCGCGTCTGGAGCGCGGCCTGCTCGAGCGGCGAGGAAGTCTATACGCTGGCCATGGTGCTGGCCGAGAACCTGCCCGCCACGCCGTGGGAAATCGTCGGCTCCGACATCAGCACGCAGGTGCTGGCCAAGGCCGCCAGCGGCCATTACTCGCTGGCGCGCACCGAGGGCATCCCGTCCGGCTTCATGAGCAAATACTGCCTGAAGGGCGTGCGCTCGCAAGCCGGCACCTTCCTGATCGCGCCGGAACTGCGCAAGAAGACCAACTTCTTCCAGATCAACCTGATGCATCCGGTCGATGCCGAGATCGGCGAATTCGAAGTCATCTTCCTGCGCAACGTGATGATCTACTTCGACCCCCAGACCAAGGCCAAGGTGGTGCACAATCTGCTGCCCCGGCTGAAGCCGGGCGGCCACCTGATCATCGGCCACTCGGAGACGCTGAATGGCATCACCGACCGGGTCCAGGCGGTGCTGCCGACCATTTACCGCAAACCATGACGGACCATCCGGACGACCTGCATGAAGTCTTCCTCAACCCGGGCGATTTCCATTTCGGCGGCGGCAGCACGCGCATCTCGACGCTGCTCGGCTCCTGTGTCTCGATCACGCTCTGGCATCCGCGCCGGCGCATCGGCGGCATGTGCCACTACATGCTGACCGGCCGCCAGCGCCCGGCCGGCGCGCCGCTCGACGGGCGCTACGGCGACGAGGCCTTCGCGCTGTTCCTCGAGCGGGTGGCGGCCGCCGGCACGCGGCCCGGCGAATACCAGGCCAAGCTGTTCGGCGGCGCCAACATGCTGGCCGATCCGGCCGCCGACACGATCGACATCGGCCGGCGCAACGTGGCGCTCGGCCACGAGTTGCTGGCCCGCCACCACATCCCCCTGCTGGCCGAACATGTCGGCGGCAGCGGCCGGCGCAAGCTGCACTTCGACCTGTGGCGCGGCGACGTCTGGCTGGCTTTCCCGCAGGGCAGCAATGCCCGGATCAGGAATATCAATGGCTGACAAAATCAAGGTTCTGATCGTCGACGACTCGGCGCTGGTGCGCCAGGTCGTCTCCCAGGCACTGGCCGCCGATCCCGGCATCGAGGTCATCGGCACCGCGTCCGACCCGCTGTTCGCGCTGCAGAAGATGAAATCGCTGTGGCCGGACGTGCTGGTCATCGACATCGAGATGCCGCGCATGGACGGCATCACCTTCCTGAAGAAGATCATGGCCGAGCACCCGACGCCGGTCGTGGTCTGCTCCTCGCTCGCCGAGAAGGGCGCCCAGGCCACTTTCGAGGCGCTGTCGGCCGGTGCCGTGTCGATCATCACCAAACCGAAGCTCGGTCTCAAAAGCTTTCTCGAGGATTCCTCCAACGACATCGTGCAGGCGGTGCGCAGTGCGGCCCGGGCCAACATGCGGGCGGTCAGCGCCAGCACCCCGGCCGCCGCCTTCAACCGGCCCAAGCTGTCGGCCGACGTCATGCTTCCCCCGGGCGTCAACCGGGCGCTCGAGCGCACCACCGACCAGGTCGTCGCCATCGGCACCTCGACCGGCGGCACCCAGGCGCTGGAAGCGGTGCTGACCCGGCTGCCGGCGACCGCGCTGGGCATCGTCATCGTCCAGCACA
>DASUZG010000187.1:0-30474 GCA_036376995.1 Azonexus sp.
GCCACGGTACGGGGAACCCCATCCTCGCTTCCGGCTGCCTCCGGCCGGCCGTGGGCGAGCAGTTCGCGGCGGCCGATCCAGGTCAGCACGGCGGCGTTGAGCACCACGGCGCAGGCCGCCTTCCAGCCGAACTGCGTGAACATGAAGGGGGTATCCCACTGCCACGGGCCGGCCACCATCAGCACCGGCGGCGCGGCAAAATTGGTCAGCGTGCCGCCGATCGAGACATTGACGAACAGCACACCGAGCGTCGCGTACTTGAGGCGCGACGACAGCGGTTGCTGGAAATAGCTGTCGCGCAGCATCAGCGCGGCCAGCGTCATGGCCGCCGGCTCGGTGATCAGCGAGCCGACGATCGGCACTGCCGACAGGCACAGGAAATACACGGCCAGCGCCGGCGCCAGCGGCAGCAGCCGCGCCAAGAGCTGCACGCCGCCCATCACCGTCTGCAGGATCGGCCGGCTGGCGGCGATGACCATGATCACGAACACGAACATCGGTTCGGTGAAGTTGCGGCTCTCCAGGTAATCCACCGCCGCCGTCTTGCCCGACAGCGCGAACAGCGCGGCAATCAGCACGAAGGCCCAGAAGCCGAACACCACCTCGACCTCGGCCAGCAGGTGCCAGAGGCCGGCATGGCGCGGCTGGACGTGGGCCAGGTGGGCGAAGAAGCGGGTCGAGAAGGTATGCAGGACGGCGATCGCGAAAATGACCGCGGCCACGATTTCCGGCGTCGAAGGAACTGAACTGGGCATGCTGATTCCGTAGATTCACCAGATGGAACTATAGCCTGCCGGTCCGCTGGCGCTAATCCGTGTCCCGCTTAGGCCCGGCGCGTACGGGTTCCCCTTATTACCAGCCGCCCTCCCCTCGGCCACAATGACCGCGACGACCATGCCCGCCCCCGTATTCTCCACCTTCTTGCTGCATCTCGTATTCGTCGCGCTCTACATTGCGCTCGACGCCATGAGCTTCATCCATCCCCAGTACGGTCTGAACATCACGCCGTGGAGCCCGGCGCCGGCGCTCGGCCTGGTCTTCCTGCTGCGCCGCGGCCGCAGCGGCAGACTGCCGCTGCTACTGACCGTAGTGCTCAGCGAGTGGGTGGTGCGCGGCGTGCCGCAGACCTGGTGGGCGACGCTGCTGTCGGCCCTGACCCTGGCCGGCGGCTACCTGGCGCTCGGCGAAGCGCTGCGCCGCCACCTGGCCCCGGCCAGCCTGCTCGACGACCGCCGCGCGCTGCTCGGCTGGATCGTCCTCATCACCGCCGGCACGCTGCTGATCAGCCTGCTCTACATCAGCACGCTGTGCCTGCTCGGGCTGGTGCCGGCCGCCGGCTGGTCCGGCAGCGTGCGGCACTTCTGGGTCGGCGACGCCGTCGGCATCGCCGTGGCCATGCCGCTGTTCTGGTGGCTGAGCAGCGCGCGCGGCCGCGCCCTGCTCCGGGCCGCCCTCTGGCACCGCGAGACGCTGGGTTACACGCTGCTCAGCCTGGCCGCCTTGTGGATCGCCTTCGACGTCGGCGACGCCAGCCGCTTCAAGCTGTTCTACCTGCTCTTCCTGCCGCTGATCTGGGCCTCCGCCCGCCAGGGCATGGCCGGGGCCATCCTCTCGGCGGCCTTGCTGCAGATCGAAGTGATCGCCACCGTCCAGGCCCTCGGCCTCAGCGCGGTGACCGTCAGCGAACTGCAGACGCTGGCCCTGGCCATGGCGCTGATCGGCTTTTTCATCGGCAGCATCGTCGACCAGCAGCGGCGCACCAGCGACAAGCTGAAACAGACGCTGCGCCTGGCCGCCGCCGGCGAAATGGCCGGCGCCCTGGCCCACGAGCTGAACCAGCCGCTGACCGCGCTGGCGGCCTATGCCTCGGCCTGCGAGGCGCTGCTCGCCCGCGGCGAAGCCGGCCCCCGGCTGCAAGCCGCGATGCAGGGCATGCTGCGCGAATCGGCCCGGGCCGGCGAGGTCGTCCGCCGGCTGCGCGACTTCTTCCGCACCGGCGCCACCCGGCTGGAAACGGTCGCCCTGCCGGCGCTGGTCGACCAGGCCAGCCGCCATTACCGGGAGCTGGCGGCATCGCGCGGCGTCGATCTGCGCATCGGCCCGCTGCCGGCCAGCGTGCTGCTGGCCGATGCGCTGCAGCTCGAAGTCGTGCTGCGCAACCTGCTGGCCAACGCCTTCGACGCGGTCGCCGCCGCCCCGCCCGGACAGCGCCGCGTCGAACTGCGCGGCGCGATCCTGTCCGGTAGCCGCGTCGAGCTGGTCGTCGAGGATTCCGGCAGCGGGCTGTCGGCGGCCCAGGCCGAACAAGCGTTCGAAGCCTTCCACTCGTCGAAGTCGAGCGGCCTCGGGCTCGGCCTGGTGATCAGCCGGGCCATCGTCGAGACGCATGGTGGCAGGCTCTGGGGCGAGGCGGCGGATCATGGCATATTCAGGATCGTCCTCCCGCTTCCGGAAAACCCCTCATGAGCGACACCCTCAGCGTCTTCATCGTCGACGACGATGCCGCCGTCCGCGATTCCCTGAGCCTGCTGCTCGGCGTGCTCGACTATCGCGTCGCCGTCTTCGCCGACGCCGAAAGCTTCCTCAAGGCCTACAAGAAGGAATGGCGCGGCTGCCTGCTGCTCGACATCCGCATGCCGGGCATGGATGGCCTGAGCCTGCAGACGCGCCTGGCCGAACTGGGCAGCGACCTGCCGGTGATCATCATGACCGGGCACGGCGACGTCGCCTCGGCGCGGCAGGCCTTTCGCGCGCTGGCCATCGATTTTCTCGAAAAGCCGCTCGACCACCAGAAGCTGCTGGCCGGCATCGCCGACGCCTTCGCCCGGCAGCAGGTCAAGGCCGTGGCCGAAACGAACCAGGGCCGGGTGCGCAAGATGCTCGCCACGCTGACCCCGCGCGAGCACGAGGTCATGGAGCGCACCGTGGCCGGCCGGCACAACCGCGACATCGCCGCCGAACTGGGCATCAGTCCACGCACGGTCGAAGTGCACAAGGCGCGGATGATGGACAAGCTCGGCGTGGGCAACGTCGCCGACCTGGTCCGCCTGACGGCCGGCCTGGAACACCCGGATTGAGGCCCGGCGCCCGCTTCGCCGTCAATGCACCGCGTACTGCCGGTACCAGCGGACAAACTCGGGCGCCGGCAGCGGGCGGCTGAACCAGTAGCCCTGGGCCAGGGTGCAGCCGTGGTCCCGCAGGTAGCGCACCGCCTCGACGGATTCGATGCCTTCGGCGACGACTTCCAGTTCCAGCGTGCGGCCGAGGGCGATAATCGCTTCGGTGACGGCCCGGCAGCCCTTGTCGCGCCCTATTCGCTTCACAAATGACTGGTCGACCTTGAGTTTGTCGAGCGGCAAGGTGCTCAGGCTGCTCAGGCTCGAATAGCCGGTGCCGAAGTCGTCGAGCGCCACCGACACGCCCAGCGCCTTGATCCGGTTCAGGATATCGACGGCTTCGTCGACGCTCTCCATCAGCGTGCTTTCGGTCACTTCGAGCTGCAGCGCGGTCGGGTCGATCCGGCTGTCGGCGATGATCCGGCCCAGGCGCTCGGCGAACGCCTGCTGGCGGAACTGCAACGCGGAGACATTGATCGCCACCGGAATGCGCATCCCTTCCCGGTGCCAGGCCTCGATCTGGCGACAGGCTTCAGCGGCGACCCATTCGCCCAGTTCGCCGATGAGCCCGACCGATTCGGCGATCGGGATGAAGGCGGCCGGGCCGCTCGGCTCGTCGCTCTCGTCGACCAGCCGCAGCAGGGCCTCGGCGCCGCTCAGCCGGCCGCTGTTCAGATCCATCACCGGCTGATAGTGCAGCGCGAGCTGGCCACGCTTGAGCGCGTTCTTGAGCCGCGCTTCGAGCGACAGCGCCGCGTCGGCGCGCCGTTCGAGTTCCGGCGTATAGACATGGCAGGCGCCCCGTCCCGATTGTTTGGCCTGATACATCGCCAGATCGGCGGCGTGGATCAGCTTGCCCAGGTCCGCGGCATGCTCCGGATAGCAGCTGACCCCGATCGAGGCGGACAGCGACAGATCGAGGCCATTGATCTGGTAGGGCTTGCTGATGTGTTCGACGACGTGCTGCGCCACCGTGGTCGCGCGATGCCGGGCGCTGTCCAGGTGGGCGAGGAGAATGACGAATTCGTCACCGCCAAGACGCCCGACCAGGTCTTCATCGCGCGTGCAGCCGAGCAGCCGCCGGGCGACTTCCTGCAGCACCAGGTCGCCGACCTCGTGCCCGTGAACATCGTTGATCGGCTTGAAGCGGTCGAGATCGACGAAGAGCATCGCCCCCCGGCCATGGCTGCGCTCGGCCGCCGCCAGCAGATGGCGGCCGTACTCGAAGACCAGCGCCCGGTTCGGCAGACCGGTCAGCGGATCATGCAGCGCCGCCTCGCGCGCGCGCTCGTCGGCGCGCTTGCGGTCGGTGATATCGGTATGGGTGCCGACCAGCCGCGTCGCCGTGCCATGCAGATCGCGATCGGCGGCCACGGCCTGGCAGAGAATCCAGCGCGAACTGCCATCCTTGGCGCAGTAACGGACTTCCACCCCGTAATAGCCGTCGCGCACGCCATGGATGACTTCATCGAGCATCGTGATGATCCGTTCCCGGTCGTCGTCGTGAATGCGCTGGACCCAGTCGGCCAGCGTCCGCAACTCCCGCGGCGCGTAGTCGAGCATGGTGAACAGCAGGTCATCGGCCGCGACGATGGTCTGGCTCGCGACATCGGCTTCCCAGACGGCCGAGCGACTCGACTTGAGCGCCAAGGCCAGGCGCCGCTCGCTTTCCTTCAAGGCTTCTTCGGCGCGCTTGCGTTCGCTGACGTCCATCGACGTCAGCACGCCGAGGATCCTTTCGCCCCGGGCATTGCGCACCGTCGCGCCGTTGTTGCTGAGAATCCATGACTTGCCGCTGCACTTGTCCTCCAGGCGAACCTCGTAATCGGTGAAGCTCTCGCCACGCAGCAATTTGCCGACCGGCCATTCGTCGAAGGCGAGGCGCCGGCCGTCCAGCGCAAACACGTCGAAGCTGTCGGTGAGTTCGGCCAGGCAACGGCTTTCGTCGTCGGGCGAGCGGTTGCACAGGATCCGGCGGGCGGCGGGGTTGGGATGCAGGACCTGCTTTTGCAGATCGATGATGCTGACTCCTTCGGCCAGGCTGTCCAGCACCGCCTCCAGGCGGGCCTTGCTTTCTTCGAGCTCGCTCTGCACCTGGCGCTGCTCGGTGACATCGACGTTGATGCCGACCATCCGGCTCGGCACGCCTTGGCGGTCGAAAAAAACCTGGCCGCGCGCCCGCAGCCAGCGGATCTGGCCGTCATTGCGCCGCCGAATGCGGAATTCGGCTGCGTACTGGCCGGTCTTCAGGGAGCGCTCCACCGCCGCCAAGGCCGTGGCGCGGTCCTCGGGCAGAAGGCAGTCGAGCCAGTCCTCGTCGCGACGGCTGCAAATCCCCGGCGCCAGTCCGTACAGCGCCAGGATTTCGTTGCTCCAGCGGTGCTCGTGCGTCCGCGCGTCCCACTGGAAGGAGCCGGCACTGCCCACCCGCAGCGCCAGCCGCAGCTCCTCGGACTGCTCGCGCAGCATGCGCTCGGCGGCTTTTTGCGCGGTGATGTCGCGCAACACGACAGCGACCACCACCGCGTTGTCGGCGGGGTCGCGAACCGGCTTCAGACTCGCGTCGAAATGTTTCTCGCGCTCGCCCGGCCCGGCAAGGTCCAGCGCCTGCCGGATCGCTTCGCCCGCCAAGGCGCGATGCACCAGTCCGATTACCGGCCCCGCCGCCAGGGTGGAGGCGGCCAGGAGCTCGTCGAGTTTCTGCGCAAGCCGGGGCGCCGTCCCGGCCGGACCGGAAAAGCCATGGACGAACGCCGCGTTGAAAGCCACCAGGCACAGCTCCGCATCGACGGCGGCGAACATGTCATCGGAGCTTTCGAGGATGCCCTGCAATACGCCAAAGGTGTCTTTTGAGTACGCCCCTGCGGCCTTGCCAGCAGGGGAGCGAGGAATCGAATGCATTGATGTCCCCAGGAGGATTCGCGAGACGCAAAGCTCGTAGACCTCGCTGCGCGGCTGCGGTTTCGCCGGAACGGGTTTCTGCGCACCACACTGGTCGCCGCCTACCCCGGCGGGTCGTATACAGACTTGATTCGGCTGTAGTAAGTTTGGCGCCCACTATGAAAAAAGTCTCGCCGATCATCCTTGGCAGCTGGCTGGCCGTCTGCGCCTTCGCCGTCTATCTGCTGCTGACGCTGCAATACCAGAAGGCGGCCATCGAGCAGGAAGCGCAAGCGCGCACGCTCGCCCTGACGCGACTGATCGCCGAGCATGCGGCCAACAACTTCGATCTGGCCGACCTGGTTCTGCAGGGGGTGGTCGACAGCCTGGAACGGCAGGACATGGCGAACCCCAAAGGCATCTCCGAGCCGCGGCGGCAAGCCGTGACCGGCATGCTCAAGAGCTTGCAGGCCCGCGCCCAGGGCACCATCGTGTCGATGAGCCTGACCGACGCCGAAGGCATCGTCTTCGCCAATACCGTCGGCGCCCCGCCGGGCGTCAGCCTGGCCGACCGCAAGTATTTCCTCGACCTGAAGGCGGGCCCGGCGGCGCAGCCCGTGGTGTCGGACCTGATCTTCGGCCGCGTCTCCAAGCGATGGGGCGTGCAGGTGGCGCGGCGGATCGACCATGCCGACGGGCGCTTTGCCGGCATGATCGTCGCCAACCTCGGAATCACGGATGCCTTCGAGCATTTTTATCGTTCGCTCAGCGTGGAACAGGACTCCTTCATCACCCTCCGCAACACCGCCAACCAGATGCTGGTCCGCTATCCGGCGGTGGAAGCCCGGCTCGGCACCGTCATCACCGGCTCGGCGGCCACCAAGGCCGTCCTGACCGGCGACGAGGAACGCATCGTGCGTTCGGTTTCGCCCATCGACAACGTCGAACGTATCGTCGGCCTGCGCAAGGTCAGGAATTACCCGATGTACGCGAGCGTCGGCCTCAGCGTCAAACTGCTGTTTACCGAATGGCACGCCCAGGTACGCATTGCCGTGCTGATGCTGCTGGGCGCCTGTCTGGCCGGCATCGGGCTGTCGGTGGCGATCCGCCGACGGGACAAGATGTCGCTCGAACTGGAGCGGCATCGGCTGCATCTCGAATCCGAAGTCCAGGAGCGCACTGCCGCGCTTTCCCGGGCCAAGGAGGCCGCCGAAACCGCCAATATCGCCAAGAGCGCCTTCCTGGCGAACATGAGCCACGAGATCCGGACACCGTTGAATGCCATCATCGGCATGTCGCATTTGCTCAAGCGTTCCGATCTCTCCCCGCAACAAACCGACAAGGTCAACAAGATCGAGGGAGGCGGGCAGCATCTTCTGGAAGTCATCAACGCCATCCTCGACCTGTCCAAGATCGAGGCCGGCAAGTTCCAGCTGGACGAATCCGCCGTCTGTCTGGCGACGATCGTCGACAATGTAGCGGGCATGATCCGCGAGAGTGCCCAGGCCAAGGGGCTGCAACTGAACGTCCGGCTGCCGGAGCTGCCCGATGGGTTCGTCGGGGACAGCACGCGGCTGCAGCAGGCGCTGCTCAACTATGCCGCCAATGCGGTCAAATTCACCGAGGCCGGCAGCGTCACCATCAGCGTCCAGCTGGTGGAGGACGCCGCGGAGCATGCGCTGGTCCGCTTCGAGGTCAGCGACACCGGCGTCGGCATCGCCCCGGAGGCGCTGCCCCGCCTCTTTTCCGCCTTCGAGCAGGCGGACAACTCGATGAGCCGGAAGTACGGCGGAACCGGCCTGGGCCTGGCCATTACGCGCAAGATCGCCGAGATCATGGGCGGCGAGGCGGATGCCCGCAGCGAATTGAACCGGGGCAGTACTTTCTGGTTCACGGCGCGGTTGCAAAAGAAACCGGGATCCGGCCAGCACGGCGCCACGGTTCCCGTCGATGCGGAACTTGCGCTGAAGCGCGACTTCGTCGGTACGCGCATCCTGCTGGCGGAGGACGATCCGGTGAATTGCGAGGTCACCTTGTCCCTGCTGGACAATGTCGGCCTGGTGGTCGATGTGGCCATGGACGGCGCGGACGCCGTCAAGCGGGCGCGCGAAAGCACTTACGCCCTCGTCCTGATGGATATCCAGATGCCCCGTCTGGACGGCGTGGAGGCGACCCGGCAGATACGCTCGCTGGATGCTTGCCGCAATGTTCCCATCCTGGCGATGACGGCCAATGCCTTCACCGAGGACAAGCAGCGCTGCTTCGAGGCCGGCATGAACGACTTCATCACCAAGCCGGCCAAGCCGGCCCTGCTCTACGCGACGGTGCTGGATTGGCTGTCGCGGGACATCCCGGGCCGGTAAACAGCAGGAGCGCCGGCGCATCGGCCGGCGGCCTGGCCGCCGCCAGCCGCGGCAACGGCGAAAAAATACGGCCTCACAGCACGCTTTCGGCCAGATTGCGCTGCTCGATCAGGTCGCGCACCGTGGTGCTGTCATGGCGCGGGTCGGCCAGGGTGCAGACGCCGGGCACGTATTCCTCGTCACGGCCGTTGAGCAGCGGGCATTGGGCGAACAGTTCGGCGGCCCAGTCGGAGAAGGCGCGCACCTTGGGCGACAGGTGGCGGTTCTGCGGGTAGAGCACCGAGATGGGCAGCGTCGCCGGCCGCCATTGGCCGAGCACCTCGACCAGTTCGCCGCGTTCCAGGTGCGGAATGGCCATGAAGCGCGACGCCTGGACCAGCCCGAAGCCCTGCAGGGCCAGCGCCATGTAGGCTTCGGCGTCGTTGACGGCGACCGAGCCGGCAACCTTGACGTTGGTGACCTGGCCGTCGATCACGTAGTCCCAGTCGATGATGCGCCCGGTGCGCGCCGAGAAGTAATGCACGGCCTGGTGCGCCGGCAGGTCTTCCAGGGTCTGCGGCGTGCCGTGGCGTTCGAGGTAGCTCGGGGCGGCGCAGGTGATGAAGCTGATGCTGCCGATGCGCCGGGCGACCAGCGAGGAATCGATCAGCTCGCCGCCGCGGATCACGCAATCGAC
The DNA here is from genome assembly GCA_036376995.1 of Azonexus sp. Lineage (GTDB taxonomy): Bacteria > Pseudomonadota > Gammaproteobacteria > Burkholderiales > Rhodocyclaceae > Azonexus. The sequence goes on from DASUZG010000187.1 coordinate 9,036, forward strand.
GGCCTCCTGCACCAGATCGACCGGCCGGTCGCTCATGCCGATGACCAGCTCGATGTCCGGATAGCGCTCACGGAAATCGCAGAGCCGGGGAATCAGGATCAGGCGCCCGATGGTCGCCGGCACGTCGATGCGTAGCCGCCCCTGGGGGCGTTGCGCCACATCGCGGAAGGCGGCTTCCATTTCCTCCAGCTCGCCTAGGAGGCGCGCGCAGCGTTCGTAGTAGGCGGCGCCGTCCGGCGTCAGGCTGACGCTGCGCGTGGTGCGGTTGAGCAGGCGCACGCGCAGCAGGTTTTCCAGGTTCTGGATGGTGGTCGTCACCGTCGCCCGCGGCAGGCCGAGATTGTCGGCAGCGCGGCTGAAACTGCGGGCATCGACGACGGCCATGTACACCTTCATGGCATGGAATCGGTCCATCGGGCGGCTCCTTTCGGTGAAAACCTTCCGGCAAGCATTATTCACCATTGACGAATAGTGTTGTCAGATAGCAAGTATTTATTCGTACAAATATAACACCGAGAATGCATCCACCGCCAACCGCCCTGCTCTTGCCATGGATGCCCTTCGAACCAAACAAGCCCGCCCGACCGCCCCACTCGACGTTGCCGACCTGCTGATTCCCGGCTACCTGGGCGACCTGACGGCCCGCCTGTACCGGCCGGCCGCCACCGAGGCCGCGCCGCCCGCCGTCCTCTACCTGCATGGCGGCGGTTTCGTCGCCGGCGGCCTCGACGATGCCGACGCCACGGCCCGCCAGCTGGCGACGCAGGCCGCGCTGGCGGTGGTGACCGTCGATTACTCGCTGGCCCCGCGCCATCCCTTCCCGGCGGCGCCGGAAGACGCCTATGCGGCCTTGCGCTGGCTGGCCCGCCACGCCGCCGACCTGCGCCTCGCGCCGCACCGCCTGGCGGTCGCCGGCGACGACGCCGGCGGCAACATCGCCGCTGCCGCCGCGCTGATCGCCCGCGACCGCAACGGCCCGGCCCTGGCCGCCCAGGTGCTGATCGGGCCGATGCTCGACCCGAGCATGACCCTGCTCGGCGACCCCGAGCGCCTGCGTTCCGACCTCCAGCCGCAGACCTGCGCCCAGCGCTACGCGCAGTACCTGCCGCGGCCCCAGGAGCGCCTGCATCCCTACGCTTCGCCGCTGGCTTCGCGCCGCCTGCACGAGCTGCCGCCGACCTACCTGGCCACCGCCAAGTGCGACGTGCTGCACCGCGAAGCCGAGCAATACGCGGCGGCCCTGATCGCCGCCGGCGTGCCGACCCAGATCACCCGTTTCGACGTCAAGCACGAGGAATTGCCGCGGCACGCCGCCCTGCTTGCCGAGACCGCCGACTTCCTGCGCCAGCGCCTGGGCGCCGCCCGTGCCCGTTCGTCCCTGAATCCCCAGCCCTGAAGGAGCCCCGCCATGTCCCTCCCCAACTTCGCCCAGCGTCTTCCCCGGTCGAGAAGAACGACCATCTGCTTCGCCCTGGCCGGCATCGTCGCCGTCACGGCCGCCGCCTGGGGCCTCGCCGATGGCAGCGTGGCCCACGCCAACGGCCCTGTCGCCCCCCAGGCGACGCCGGTCGATGTGGCCGCGGTGGTCAGCAGCGACATCGTCGACTGGCAGTATTTCTCCGGCCGGCTGGAAGCCGTGGATCGCGTCGAAATCCGCCCGCAGGTCTCCGGCATCCTGACCGCCGTGCATTTCAAGGACGGGGCCATCGTCAAGAAGGGCGACGTGCTGTTCACCATCGACCAGCGCCCCTACGCCGCCGAAGTCGCCCGCGCCCAGGCGCAGGTGGCAGCGGCCGAGGCGCGGGCGGCCTATACCGCCTCCGACCTGGCGCGGGCCGAGCGCCTGCTGGCCGACAACGCCATCGCCAAGCGCGACTTCGAGGAAAAGCAGAACGCCGCCCGCGACGGCGCCGCCAGCGTGCAGGCGGCCCAGGCGGCGCTGCGCGTGGCCAAGCTCAATCTCGAATACACGCAGATCACCGCCCCCATCGACGGCCGCATGTCGCGCGCCGAAGTCACCGTCGGCAACCTGGTCACCGCCAACGGCGGCCCGGCGCTGACCACCGTCGTCTCCTCGGCCCAGATCTACGCCGCCTTCGATGTGGACGAGCAGACCTTCCTGCGCCACGTCAATCCGGCCGACCGGACCAAGGACCACGCCCTGCCGGTCGGCCTGGGGCTGGCCAACGAGGACGGCTACCCGCGCGATGGCCGCATCCACTCGGTGGACAACCGGCTCGACACGGCCTCCGGCACCATCCGCCTGCGCGCTGTCTTCGACAACGCCGACGGCCGCCTGGTGCCCGGTCTCTACGCCCGCATCCGCCTGGGCGGCGGCGCCGCGCACCCGGCCCTGCTGATCAACGAGAAGGCCGTCGGCACCGACCAGGACAAGCGCTTCGTGCTGGTGGTCGGCACCGACAACAAGACGGAATACCGCGAAGTGCACACCGGCGCGACGCAGAACGGCCTGGTCATCGTCGACCGCGGCCTGCTGCCCGGCGAACGCATCGTGGTCAACGGCCTGCAGCGCGTGCGCCCCGGCGACGCCGTCAGTCCGGTCGCCACCGAGATGGGCGGCGGCGCGCTCAAGACGGCCGCCGCCGGACAGGCCAGCTAAACGGAACGCGCCATGAACATTTCCAAATTCTTCATCGACCGCCCCATTTTCGCCGGGGTGATCTCGATCCTGATCCTGCTGGCCGGCGTGCTCTCGGCCTTCAACCTGCCGATTTCGGAATACCCGGAAGTGGTGCCGCCCTCGGTGGTGGTGCGCGCCCAGTATCCCGGCGCCAACCCCAAGGTGATCGCCGAGACCGTGGCCGCGCCGCTGGAGGAATCGATCAACGGCGTCGAGAACATGCTGTACATGCAGTCGCAGGCCAACAGCGACGGCAACCTGACGGTGACGGTCAATTTCCAGCTGGGCGTCGATCCCGACAAGGCCCAGCAACTGGTGCAGAACCGTGTCTCGCAGGCCTTGCCGCGCCTGCCCGAGGACGTGCAGCGCCTGGGCGTGACGACGCTCAAAAGCTCGCCGACGCTGACCATGGTGGTGCACCTGATCTCGCCGGACGACCGTTACGACATGACCTATCTGCGCAACTACGCGCTGATCAACGTCAAAGACCGCCTGGCGCGCATCCAGGGCGTCGGCGAGGTCGGCCTGTTCGGCTCCGGCAACTACGCCATGCGCGTCTGGCTCGATCCGGGCAAGGTCGCCCAGCGCGGCCTCACCGCCGCCGAAGTGGTCGGCGCCATCCGCGAGCAGAACGTGCAGGTCGCCGCCGGCACCATCGGTGCCTCGCCCAGCCTGCCCAACGTGCCGCTGCAACTGAACGTGAATGCCCAGGGCCGCCTGAAGACGGCCGAGGAATTCGCCGACATCGTCCTCAAGTCCTCGGCCGACGGCGGCATCACGCGCCTCGGCGACGTCGCCCGCGTCGAACTGGCGGCCGCCGAATACGGCCTGCGGGCGCTGCTCGACAACAAGCAGGCGGTGGCCATCCCGATCTTCCAGGCGCCCGGCGCCAACGCCCTGCAGATTTCCAGCAGCGTTCGCGCGGCGATGCAGGAGCTGGCGCAGGACTTCCCGGATTCGGTCAAGTACGAGATCGTCTATGACCCGACGCAGTTCGTCCGCGCCTCGATCGAGGCCGTGGTGCATACGCTGCTCGAAGCCATCGCCCTGGTCGTGCTGGTGGTCATCGTCTTCCTGCAGACCTGGCGCGCCTCGGTGATCCCGCTGCTGGCCGTGCCGGTGTCCATCGTCGGCACCTTCTCGCTGATGCTGGGCTTCGGCTACTCGATCAACGCCCTCTCGCTGTTCGGCATGGTGCTGGCCATCGGCATCGTCGTGGACGACGCTATCGTCGTGGTGGAAAACGTCGAGCGCAACATCGAGGCCGGGCTGACGCCGCGCGAAGCCACCTACCGGGCCATGCGCGAAGTCTCCGGGCCGATCATCGCCATCGCCCTGACCCTCGTTGCCGTGTTCGTGCCGCTGGCCTTCATGACCGGCCTGACCGGGCAGTTCTACAAGCAGTTCGCCATGACCATCGCCATCTCGACGGTGATCTCGGCGATCAACTCGCTGACCCTGTCGCCGGCCCTGGCCGCACTGCTGCTCAAAGGCCACGACGAGAAACCGGACTGGCTGACGGTGCAGATGGACCGCTACCTGGGCGGCTTCTTCCGCGCCTTCAACCGCTTCTTCAACCGCTCGTCGGAACGCTACGGCCACGGCGTCACCGGCATCATTTCGCACAAGGCCGGCGCCATCGGCGTCTATCTGGCGCTGATCGCCGGCGCCATCGGCCTCTCCTACATCGTCCCCGGCGGCTTCGTGCCCGGTCAGGACAAGCAGTACCTGGTCAGTTTCACGCAATTGCCGAACGGCGCTTCGCTCGATCGCACCGAGGCGGTGATCCGCCAGATGAGCGAGATCGCCCTCAAACAGCCCGGCGTCGAGCACGCCATCGCCTTCCCCGGCCTCTCGATCAACGGCTTCACCAACAGTTCCAGCGCCGGCATCGTCTTCGTCGGGCTGAAACCCTTCGCCGAACGCACGGACAAGGAGCTGTCGGCCGGCGCCATCGCCGCCGCGCTGAACCAGAAGTTCGCGGCGATCCAGGACGGCTTCATCGCCACCTTCCCGCCGCCGCCGGTGATGGGCCTGGGCACGGTCGGCGGTTTCAAGATGCAGATCGAGGATCGCGGCTCGGTCGGCTACGCCGAACTCAACAACGCCGCCAACGCCTTCATGGCGGCTGCCGCCAAGGAGCCGGCGCTGGGTCCGATGTTCTCCAGCTACCAGATCAATGTGCCGCAGATCGACGTCGATCTCGACCGCACCCGCGCCAAGCAGCTGGGCGTCTCGGTCACCGACGTGTTCGACACCATGCAGATCTACCTGGGCTCGCAGTACGTGAACGACTTCAACCGCTTCGGCCGCGTCTACCAGGTGCGGGCCCAGGCCGATGCACCCTTCCGCGCCCATCCCGAGGACATCGGCCAGCTGAAGGTGCGCAGCGCCGCCGGCGAGATGGTGCCGCTGTCCTCGCTGGTGCAGGTGAAGAAGACCTACGGCCCCGAAATGGTGGTGCGCTACAACGGCTACACGGCGGCCGACATCAACGGCGGCCCGGCGCCCGGCTATTCCTCGGCGCAGGCGGAAGCCGCCGCCGAGCGCGTGGCGGCGGCGACCCTGCCGCGCGGCGTCAAGTTCGAATGGACCGACCTCACCTACCAGAAGATCCTAGCTGGCAACGCCGGCATCTGGGTGTTCCCGATCAGCGTGCTGCTCGTCTTCCTGGTGCTCGCCGCCCAGTACGAAAGCCTGACCCTGCCGCTGGCGGTGATCCTGATCGTGCCCACCAGCCTCTTTGCGGCACTGACCGGCGTCTGGCTGACCGGCGGCGACAACAATATCTTCACCCAGATCGGATTGATGGTGCTGGTCGGGCTGGCGTGCAAGAACGCCATCCTGATCGTGGAGTTCGCCCGCGAACTGGAGCTGCAGGGCAGCACGCCGGTACGCGCCGCCATCGATGCCAGCCGCCTGCGCCTGCGCCCGATCCTGATGACTTCCATCGCCTTCATCATGGGCGTCGTGCCGCTCGTGCTGTCCTCCGGCGCCGGCGCCGAGATGCGCCACGCCATGGGCATCGCCGTGTTCTTCGGCATGCTCGGCGTGACGTTGTTCGGCCTGTTCCTGACGCCGGTGTTCTACGTGCTGCTGCGCACGCTGGACAAGAAGCACAAGCTGCATTCCGCCGCCCATCACGACGCCCCGCTGGTGGCCGGCCCCTCGGCCTACCACGCGACTTCCGGAGTAGAAGCATGACCCAACGCCAAGTCCCCGCCCTGGCGAGCGCCCTGCTGGCCAGCCTGGTCCTGGCCGGCTGTTCGCTGGCCCCGACCTACCAGCGTCCGGCCGCCGCCATCCCGGCCGCCTACAAGGAAGCGGCGCCGGCCCCCGCCGCCGGCGCGCCGTGGAAACTGGCCCAGCCGGCGGATGCCGCCGCCCGCGGCGACTGGTGGCAGGTGTTCAACGACCCGATGCTGAACGATCTGGAGCAACAGGCGCTGGCCGCCAACCAGAGCCTGCGCGCTGCCGCCGCCCGGCTGGGACAGGCCCGGGCGCTGGAAAGGAATGCCCGCGCCGCCCTCTTCCCGCAGGTCGGCGTCGGCTTCGGGCCGACCCGCCAGTTGCCCTCGCCGGCATCCCAGGGACTGCCGGCCGAGGCCGATACCAGTCCCTACACGCTGTGGCGCGGCCAGGCCAGTTTCGCCTGGGAGGCCGACCTGTTCGGCCGCCTGGGCAGCGCCGCCGATGCCGCGCGCTACGACGCCGAGCGCGACGAGGCACTGTTCCGCTCGACCCTGCTGGCCCTGCAGGCCGACGTCGCCCAGGCCTATTTCCTGGTCCGCGAGCTGGATGCGCTGCGGGTGCTCTACGGCGAGACCGTGAGCCTGCGCCGGGAAACGCTGGACCTCTTCCAGCGCCGTTTCGATGCCGGCGACGTCAGCGAACTGGAACTCGCGCGCGCCCGCACCGAACTCGCCTCGGTGCAGGCCGAGGCCGCCGGCATCGCCCGCCAGCGGGCGGTCGCCGAACACGCGCTGGCCATCCTGCTCGGCCAGACGCCGGCCGAATTCACGCTGGCCGAACAGCCCATCACCCGGCTGAAGGTAGAAGTGCCCGCCGGCCTGCCGTCCGCGCTGCTCGAACGGCGCCCCGACATCGCCGCCGCCGAGCGCGCCATGGCCGCCGCCAACGAGCGCATCGGCGCCGCCCGCGCGGCCTATTTCCCGAGCCTGAGCCTGACCGGCAGCTACGGTTACGAGTCGGCCGGATTGGGGGACCTGTTCAGGACGGCAAGCCGGGCCTATGTGCTCGGGCCGCTCGTCGGCACCCTGCTCAGCCTGCCCGTGTTCGACGGCGGCGCCCGCGCGGCCGGCGTCGACCGGGCCAACGCCGCCTACGACGAGGACGTGGCGAAATACCGCCAGGCCATCCTGCAGGCCTTCAAGGAGGTGGAGGACAACCTTGCCCATCTGCGCATCCTGGACGGCCAGAACGAAGCCCAGGACCGCGCCGTGGCCGCCGCCGGACGCGCCGCCCAGCTGTCGCACATCCAGTACCGCGAAGGCGCCATCGGCTATCTCGGGGTAATCGATGCCGACCGCAGCGTGCTGCAGCAGCAGCGTGCCGCCGCCACGCTCGACGGCGAACGCGCCCGGGCCACCGTCAATCTGATCCGGGCGCTCGGCGGCAGCTGGGAGTCGCCTGAAGCCCGGATCGCGCTGGGCAAGGCAAAGGCGCCATAGCTCATCAAGTTGCCGATTCCGTGAATGGCCAACGGCCAACAGAAGCACCCTTGCCGGCTGAACCTTGGAAATCCCGCGCGTTCCAATTTTCCTGGCAGGGCCGCGGAGGCCGGCTTCGCCGCGCTCCGCACCATCCATTCACGATCCGAGGAGGCAACCGATGACTCGCAAACCTTTCCGCCGCACCATCGTTCACCGCGGGCTGTGGCTCGTCGCGGCCGTGCCGCTCCTGGCCCTCGCTGAAACCGTCGTGCCCTTGCAGGGGCAGGCCCCGGAGCAGGTCCAGGCCGATACCGCGGCCTGCAAATCGCAGACGACACCGGCGCCCACCGCGGCCGCACCACCCGCCGGCGGCCGTGTCCGGGGCGCTGCCGCTGGGGCGGCCGCCGGCGCCGCCGCGGCGGAAGTCCGCGGCAACCAGCGGCCGGGCTACGAGCGGCTCGACAGCGACGTGCAGCAGGAGTACCGGCAGAACCAGGCGCAGCAGGCGGCCGCTGCCGGCGCGGTGGTCGGCGCCTCCCGGCAGCGCCAGGAACGACGGCAGGGCCGGCAGCAGGAGGCGCAGATGCAGCAACAGGCGCAGAGCGCCTTCGCCGGCTGCATGAGCGCGCGCGGCTACAACGTCACGCCGTAACCCGCGGCGCCGGGGAAACTTCCTTTGCCCCGACTAGCGCTCAGAAGGTATAGGCAAAGCGGATGCCGACACTTTCGGCACCGTCGTTGTCCTTGTTTAGGCCGCCGTTCGACATGTGCCCGAGGTAGAGGCCCAGATCGTAGTGGCCGAAGTCGTAGCCGATGCCCAGGCGTTCGGTGAACAGCCAGTGGCTGCCCAGATCGTGGTCGTCGCGCCAGCGGGTGTTCGAGACATAGACGGCGCCGAGGCCGGCTTCGAAAAACAGCCCGGTCGCCGCCGCCTGGTAGCGGACCAGCGGCATGACCAGGCCCTGGAAGGAACCGCCGTTGCGGGTGTCGCTGTAGCCGGCGGCGAATTCGAGCTTGCTGGTCAGCCGGCCCTCATGCCAGCGCCAGGGCAGCGGCACGGTCGCACCGACTTCGACCAGGCCCAGTTCCTGGCCGTCGCTCGGCTGCAGCGAGTGGCCGGCCTGCAGGAAATACTGCGTCTCGGCCGCGGCCTGGCCGGCCAGCGCCAGCAGCGCGCCGCCCAGGATTCCAATGGTTGTTTTTCTCATGACGGGCTGCCCCAAGGGTTGAACATGGCGCCGCTTGCGGTTCGGGCGCACTACCCCGCCATCATGCCGGCAAGCCCGGGACGAGACAAGCGACGCGGCCAGCCCTCAGCGCCGGCCGTCGGCGGCCGGCTCCAGGCGCAGCAGCTTGCCGTCCGGCGCATCGGTCAGCAGGTAAAGGAGGCCGTCCGGGCCCTGGCGGACGTCGCGGATGCGCCCTTCGCGGCCGGTGAGCAGGCGCTCTTCGCGGACGACGCGCTCGCCGTCGAGTTCGAGGCGGACCAGCGTCTGGAATTTCAGGGCGCCGACGAACAGGTTGCCGCGCCAGCCGGGGAAACGCTCGCCGGTGTAGAAGGCCATGCCGGACGGGGCGATCGACGGCGTCCATTGGTGAAGCGGCTGCTCCAGCCCGTCCTGGTGCGTGCCGACGCCGATTTTGGTGCCGATGCCGTAATTGACGCCATAGGTGATCACCGGCCAGCCGTAGTTGCGCCCGCGCCGGGCGACGTTGATCTCGTCGCCGCCCTGCGGGCCGTGCTCGTGCGTCCACAACTCGCCGCTGACCGGGTGCAGCGCCGCACCCTGCATGCTGCGGTGGCCGAGGCTGAAGATTTCCGGCCGGGCGCCGGCCTGGCCCTGCCACGGGTTGTCGGCCGGAATGCGGCCGTCGTCGTGCAGGCGGACCAGCTTGCCGGCCAGGTCGCCGAGGCGCTGGGCGCGCTCCATCTCGCCGCGGTCGCCCTGGGTGATGTAGAGGAAGCCGGCACGGTCGAACACCAGGCGCGAGCCGAAATGCACCTGGCCGTTCGACTTCGGCTGCTGGCGGTAGATCACCTGCAGGTTCTCCAGGCGGCTGCCGGCAGCGTCGCCGACCAGCCGGCCGCGCGCCACCTCGGTGCCGATGCCGCCCGGGCCGGCGCCGGCATAGCTCAGATAGACCCAGCCGTTGGCGGCGAATTGCGGGTGCAGCACGACGTCGAGCAGGCCGCCCTGGCCGACCGCGGCCACCGCCGGCACGCCGGCCACCGGGCGCGGATCGAGGCGGCCGTCGGCAGCGATCAGGCGCAGTCGGCCGGGGCGCTCGGTCACCAGATAGCGGCCGTCGGGCAGGAAGGCCACGGCCCACGGATGCTCCAGGCCGGCGGCGACGATGCCGACGCGGAAATCGGCCTTCTCGCTGCGCAGCGGCTGGCCCTGGCCGGCGGCGCCGGCTGCCAGGCCGAGGGCGAGCAGGCCGGCGGCGATCGATCGGTGCGACATGGTCTTCTCCTGGTCAGCCGCTGCGGCCCAGCCACAGGCGTTCCTCGCCGGGCGCCGGCGGCTGGTCCCAGTAGGGTTCCTCGCCGAAGCGCTGCTGCAGGAACTCGATGAAGGCGCGCACTTTCAGCGGCAGGTGCCGGTTCGGCAGATGGACGGCATAGATGAAACGCTCGACCGGCACGTAGCCGGGCAACACTTCGACCAGCCGCCCGGCCTGCAGTTCGCTGCCGGCGATGAAGGTCGGCAGCAGCGCCAGGCCGAGGCCGCCCAGCACCGCCTGCGACAGCGCCTCGTCGTCGTTGATGCGCAGGCTGCCGGCGACCGGCACCGCCACTTCGCCTTCCGGCCCGTGCAGGTGCCACAGGCCGCCGGCGTTCATGTAGGTGTAGTCGAGGCAGTTGTGGCCGGCAAGGTCGGCCGGCAGCCGCGGCACGCCGCGCCGGGCGAGGTAGGCCGGACTGCCGCAGATCTTGCGGCGGATCGGCGCCAGGCGCCGGGCGACCAGGTTCGCTCCGGCTTCCGGGGCGATGCGCAAGGCCAGGTCGTAGCCTTCCTCGACCAGATCGACCAGGCGGTCGCTGATCGTCATGTCCACCGCCAGGTCGGGATACTGGGCCATGAAATCAGCCAGCGCCGGCGCCACGTGCAGCGTGCTGAAGGCCACCGGGGCGCTGAACTTGAGCTTGCCGCGCGGCTCGCGGTGCAGGCTGCCGACGGTGTTGTCGGCCTGCGCCAGCTCGTCGAGGATGCGGTCGCAATGCTCGAAATAGGCCTCGCCGACTTCGGTCAGGCTGAGCCGCCGGGTGCTGCGCTGCAGGAGGCGGACGCCGAGCGCCGCCTCCAGCCGCGCCACCGACTTGCTGACGCGCGACTTGGAGACGCCGAGGCGCAGCGCCGCCGCGGAAAAACTGCGGGCCTTGACCACCTGGGCGAACAGCAGCATGTCGTTGATGTTCTGCATCGCTCATCCGATTGTTAATCAAACGGAAACAGTTTTATGCAAATTTGCTGACTTATCAAGGGCGCGGCAGGCATCTACCATCGGCAGTCTTCACCACCCTCTTGGACGATCCATCCAAAGCACAGAAAAAACACCGTAAATGCAACAGACTAACTTGATCATCGGCGAATCGGATTTTGTTCGCCTGATGGCGATCCAGCCGCCGCCCGACCTGCGCGCCGAACTTGAGCGCGCCATTGTTGTTCCCGACGATTTAATGCAAGCCGGCATTGTCACCATGGGTTCGCGCGTGCGCTATGCCGAGAACACCACCGGCCACAGCCGCGAAGTCGAGATCGTCTTCCCCGAAGACGCCGACCCTGCGCGGGGCAAGGTTTCGGTTTTCGCCCCGGTCGGCGCCGCGCTGATCGGCCTTTCGGTCGGCCAGCAAATCGACTGGGACTTCCCCGGCAGCAGCCGCCGCCTGAGCGTCGTCGCGGTCATCCAGCCGGGGAACACCGGCACACCACAACACTGATCAGCACAGGGAGAACCGTTTCGTGCGCTACACCTCATTCGAAGAATTCATCAACCAGGTCGCCGCACGAAATCCGGGGCAGCCCGAGTTCCTGCAGGCCGTCACCGAGGTCATCGAAAGTCTCTGGCCGTTCATCCGGCAGCAGCCGAAATACGCCGAGCACGGCCTGCTCGACCGCCTGGTCGAGCCGGAGCGGGTCATCATGTTCCGCGTCGCCTGGGTCGACGACCGTGGCGAGGTGCAGGTCAACCGCGGCTACCGCATCCAGCATTCCTCGGCCATCGGCCCGTACAAGGGCGGCATCCGCTTCCACCCGTCGGTCAACCTGTCGATCCTGAAGTTCCTGGCCTTCGAGCAGACGTTCAAGAATGCCCTGACCACGCTGCCGATGGGCGGCGGCAAGGGCGGCGCCGATTTCGATCCGAAGGGCCGCAGCCCGGGCGAGGTGATGCGTTTCTGCCAGGCCTTCGTCAGCGAACTGTTCCGCCACATCGGCAGCGACACCGACGTGCCGGCCGGTGACATCGGCGTCGGCGGCCGCGAGGTCGGCTTCATGGCCGGCATGATGAAGAAACTCTCCAACCGCGCCGACTGCGTATTCACCGGCAAGGGCCTGAGCTTCGGCGGCTCGCTGATCCGTCCGGAAGCCACCGGCTACGGCACCGTCTATTTCGCCGAACAGATGCTCAAGCAGCGCGGGCGCAGCTTCGACGGCCTGCGCGTCAGCGTCTCGGGCGCCGGCAATGTCGCCCAGTACGCCATCGAGAAGGCCATGGCGCTCGGCGCCCGGGTCGTCACCGTCTCCGATTCGAGCGGCACCGTGGTCGACGACGACGGCTTCACGCCGGAAAAGTTGGCCGAACTGATGGACGTCAAGAACCGGCTCTACGGCCGCGTCAGCGACTACGCCGCGCGCGTCGGCGGCCGATTCATGCCGGAAGCCCGCCCGTGGCGGGTGCCGGTCGATATCGCCCTGCCCTGCGCGACGCAGAACGAACTCGACGGCTACGACGCGCGGATGCTGGTCAACAACGGCGTCATCTGCGTCGCCGAAGGCGCCAACATGCCGTCGACGGCCGAGGCGGTGAAGGTCTTCGAAGGCCACGGCGTGCTCTACGCCCCGGGCAAGGCCAGCAATGCCGGCGGCGTCGCCACCTCGGGCCTGGAGATGAGCCAGAACGCGATGCGCCTGGCCTGGCCGCGCGCCGAGGTCGATGCCCGCCTGCACGAAATCATGTGCAACATCCACGAAGCCTGCCTGCACTACGGCCGCAACGCCGACGGCCAGGTCAGCTACGTGAATGGCGCCAACATCGCCGGCTTCGTCAAGGTCGCCGAAGCCATGCAGGCCCAGGGCGTCATCTGAGGCAACGCCGGTGTTTCCCGAATACCGCGAACTGCTCGGCGAATTGAAGCGCAGCAACCGCTACGTGCTGCGCCTGTGCGACCGCTACCAGGCGCTGGACCACCGCATCCAGCTGATCGAGGCCCGGCTCGAACCGGGCTCGCCCGAGGAGGTCGAGTTCCTGAAACGGCAGAAGCTGGGCCTGACGGATGAACTCCATGGCCTGCTGCGCCAGGCCAACCTCGACCGCGCGCCGGCCGCGCGCTGAGCGTTCAAGCGGGCGGGTGCAGCAGGCGTTGCTCCGGCATGGAGCAACTGTTCATTTTTGGCACACCCGGCCGGGGAGCATCCGGCTGATGGTCCCGTCGCGCAGCAGCGCATGCTTCACCGCCCCGGCCAGATGCAGCACGATCAGGCCGCCGCCGCCCCAGACGAACACCTGGTGCAGCAGCTTGAACACGCCGTTCAGCGTCTCGTCCGGCCAGCCGGCGCTGGGCACGACGATCCCGAAGAACTTGATCGGAAACTGCGTGAACGACGAGGCCAGGTAGCCGGTCAGCGGCGCCAGCAGCAGGAAGGCGTACAGCGCATGGTGGGTCGCGGTGGCCAGCCGTGCCTCCCAGCCGCTGGCCGGCGACGGCGGCGCCGGATGGCGCCGGCGCCAGCCCAGGCGCAGCACGATCAGCAGCAACGCCAGCAGGCCGAGCGACTTGTGCAGGCCGTAGGCGGCGCTGCGTTCGGCGCCCTTGGGCAGGTCGGTCATGGTCCAGCCCAGCCACAAGAGCCAGACGATCAGGATGGCCTGCGCCCAGTGCAGGGCGATGGCCGGCAGCGTGTAGCGGGCGCCGTTCATCGGATGCTCACGCCCCAGGGCAGTTCGCCGACGGCGATCTCGCCCTGTTTCTCGAAGCGCCCGGTGTCGATCACCGAGACGCTGTTGGACCGCCCGTTGGCGACGTAGAGCTTGCCGCCGTCCGGGGTCAGCGCCATGTTCCACGGCCGCTTGCCGACGGCGACGGTGGCCGTCACCGTGTTGCTGCCGACGTCGATGGCCATCACCGAAGCGTCGCGGCCGTTGGAGACGAAGACGCGCCGGCCGTCCGGATGCACGGCGATCCCGTTGGGGTACTGGCCGGCGGGAATCGTGGCCACGGCCTTCTGGCTGGCGACGTCGATGGCGACCACGGTGCCGGCCAGTTCGCAAGCGACATAGGCGCGGCTGCCGTCGGGCAGGAAACCGATGCCGCGCGGCCGCTTGCCGACCGGGATGCTGGCCACCTGCCGGCGCGCCGCCACGTCGATCACATCGACCTGCTCGGCTTCCTCGGCGCTGACATAGAGCCAGCGGCCGTCCGGGCTGAACACCGCGTGCTCCGGGTTCTTGCCCTGCACCTTGATGCGCGCCAGTTCCTTTCCGGCCGGTGCGCTCAGCAGCACCACGCTGTTGTCGTCCTCGACCGCCACCGCCAGGAGCTTGCCGTCGGCCGACAGGCTGACGCCTTCCGGCGAATCGCCGACCGGCACGCTGCGCTCGAGCTTGCCGGCGGCGCTGTCGACGATCAGCAGGCGGCCGGTCTTGCCGTCGGTCAGGTACAGGCGCCCGGCGCCGCCGGCGATGCCGCGCGGCCGCTGGCCGACGGCGAACTCGCCGCGCTTCTCGTCGGTCGCGGTGTCGATGATGCTGACGCTGGCCGTCTTCTCGTTCGGCACGTAGGCCAGCGGTTCGGCCGTGGCGCTACCGGCGAGCAGCGCGGCCAGAAGGATGGGCAGGGAGCGCATGGAAACCTCAGGCGGCGTGGTGGGTGATGCCGTACTGGCGGAAGATCGCGGCGATGCTGCCGTCGCGCTTGAGTTCGCCGAGCGCGGCGGCAATGGCCTCGGCCAGCGGCTGCTCCTCGACCTTGACGGCCATGCCGAGCGGCCAGCTGTCGACCTTCAGCTCGGCGAACTGGGCGTTTTCCAGTGCCAGTTGCTGCTGCCCGGCGACGGCCGCCTCCAGCTCGGCGCGCGGCGCCAGCACGGCGGCGATGCGGCCGTCGGCGAGCGCCTTGCCGGCCTCGGCGACGGTGGTGAAATGCACGACATTCTCGCGCAGCCGGCCATTGAGCGCGGCCAGCAGGAAGGAGTCGGCCAGCGACGCGGTTTCGACGCCGATCTTCTCGCGGGTGAACACTTCCAGTGCCACCGCCGCCGAGCCGGCCAGCGCCGGCACGCGCTGCGGATTGCGCGCCACGGCCAGGGTTTCGCGGTGGTAGGCGCCGAAGATGCGGACCTTGTCGTTGGCCCGCGCCAGCACCTCGTCGACCGGTACGTGCAGCATCACGTCGGCCGGCTGGGTGCCCAGGTAATGGCCCTTCCAGACCATGTTGCGCAGGTCGTCGTTCATGTCCTCGTCGGCGTTGAAGCCGACGATTTCGGCAGCAACGCCCAGGCGGGCGGCGATGGCGCGGCCGATGTCGGCATCGATGCCCTTGCCGCCGCGCAGCGAATACGGCGGGAAATCGTTATACACGGCGATGCGCAGGCGGCCGCGCTGGCGCACGGTTTCGAGCGCATCGGCGACGGCCGGCAGGGCCAGGCACAGGGGCAGCGCGGCGAGCGCCTTCAGGCAGCGGCGGCGATCAATCTTCATGGACGGTCTCCAGCCAGCTGCGGATCGCCCACATCGCCTCCTGGCTCAACGTGCCCTCGAACGGCGGCATATAGACGCGGCCGTCTCGCACGGCGCCCTTGCGGATGCGCTGCATGAACACCTCGTCGCCCTCGTCGCCCTTGGGCAGGTAGCGCAGGTCCGGCGCGATGCCGCCGGAGATGGCGCCGAGGCCGTGGCAGCGGGCGCAGTTCTGGTTGAAGGCGGAATCGCCGATGCGGATCGCGGTCTTGTCCTGACGGTAGGGATTGGCCGCCTGCCAATCGGCGCCGAGATTCTTCAGGCCGGTGGTATCGACCGCCTGCGGCACCACGTCGCCGTGGGCGAGGACAGCCGCCGGGGTGGCCAGGAACAGGGCGGCGAGCAAGGCGCCGAGGGAAGGAACGGAAGGCTTCACGGGGGTCTCCTTTGGTGAATGCGGAACGACAGCTTGTGGAGACTTGCCTGCAAGGCCTGTGCCAGTTGCCCGCCGATGGTGCCGGCACCCCGCCGCGGAACGACGGCCGGCGCGGCGCGGTCGAAGCATTATGGCTTGGCACGCCCTTTGCGTGAGCGGCTACGGAAGTGTTCAGCACATTGCTTATAAAAAAGGCAGGTGCTACGTTATGAAGCAGCAAAAACCATAAAAATGCAAACCGGGTAGCTGGAGGAGAGATGGGACAGATTCAAATGGCGGGCGGCCTGCACGGCCCGCAGCTGCGCGAGGCGCGGCAGTTGTTTTTCGACCGCGGCGAATTGCCGGCCGGCCTGGTCGATCCGGTGATCCTGCGCTCGTGGGAACGCTGCCGGCGCTTCGGCCTGACCGAGACGCACGCCCTGCCCGGCGTCGAGTCGCTCGACCGGATGGCGCTGAAGACGGAGCAGATGCGCAACCGCTACCTGCTGCAGCAGGTGCGGCCGATCATGGAACATGTCTACGAGCAGATCCGTGAATCCGGCAGCATGGTCATCCTGGCCGACGCCAACGGCCTGCTGCTGGAGACGGTCGGCGACCCCGACTTCGTCGACCGCGCCGACCGCGTCGCG
Organism: Azonexus sp.; assembly: GCA_036376995.1. Lineage (GTDB taxonomy): Bacteria > Pseudomonadota > Gammaproteobacteria > Burkholderiales > Rhodocyclaceae > Azonexus. The sequence goes on from DASUZG010000187.1 coordinate 25,314, forward strand.
CTGGCCCCCGGCGCTTCGTGGGACGAGAACCAGCGCGGCACCAACGCCATCGGCACGGCGCTCTCGGAGGAACGCCCGGTCGAAGTCCTCGGCGCCGAGCATTTTCTCGAGCACAACGGCTTCCTGACCTGCTGCGCCAGCCCGATCTTCGGCCCGGACGGCGCGCTGATCGGCGTGCTCGACATTTCCGGCGACTACCGCGCGACGCAGCGCCACACCCTGGGCCTTGCCCGCCTCTCGTCGGCGCTGGCCGAGAAGCGCCTGTTCGAGTCGGCCCACGCCAACGAGATCATGGTCTGCTTCCACAACCGCGCCGACTATCTCGGCAGCCCGAAGGAAGGCCTGGCAGCGGTGACGGCCGACGGCCAGGTGCTGGCCATCAACTACAACGGCCTGGAAATCCTCGGCATCCGCCGCGTCGATGCGGTGCGCCGCGATTTCTCGATGGTCTTCGAGAGCAGCCTGGCCACGCTGATCGACCGCCAGCGGCAACAGCCGCAGGGGCACAGCGAGCTTCACATCAACGGCCGCAGCATCGCGCTGCAGCTGCGCGGCCGCCTGCCGGCGCCGCACCTCGCCGGACGCGTGCTCGACGAGACGCCGGCGGCGCCCCGCCCGGCGGCGCGGCGCAGCGACGGCAGCGCAGCACTCAACCTCGATACGCTCAATACCGGCGACCCGCGCCTGCAGGCGGCGATCGACCGCGCCCGCAAGATGCTGGGGCGCGACATTCCGATCATGATCCAGGGCGAATCCGGGGCCGGCAAGGAGATGTTCGCCAAGGCCTACCACAACAGCGGCCCGCGCCATGCCGGGCCGTTCGTCGCACTCAATTGCGCGTCGATCCCGGAAACGCTGATCGAGTCGGAACTGTTCGGCTACCAGGGCGGCGCCTTCACCGGCGCGCGCAAGGAAGGAGCGCCGGGCAAGATCCAGCAGGCGCACGGCGGCACGCTGTTCCTCGACGAAATCGGCGACATGCCGCTGCATCTGCAGGCGCGGCTGCTGCGCGTGCTGCAGGAGCGCAGCGTGACCCCGCTGGGCAGCACGCGGGCGATCCAGGTCGACCTGTCGCTGGTCTGCGCCACCCACCGCAAGCTGCGCGAGGAAGTCGCCCGTGGCAGTTTCCGCGAGGACCTCTACTACCGGCTGAACGGCATGAGCGTGACCCTGCCGGCCCTGCGCGAGCGCGACGACATCCGCCGGCTGGTCACCCGCATCGCCGCCGAGGAAACCCGCGAACGCGGCCCGGTGCGCTTTTCCGAAGGCGCACTGCAGGCCATCGAGCGCTACGACTGGCCGGGCAACATCCGCCAGCTGTTCAACGTGATCCGGGTGGCCATCGCGCTGCTCGACGACGGTGAGAGCCTGATCTGCGAATGCCACCTGCCCGAGGAACTGTTCGAGGCGCCGCTGCCGCCGACCGCCTGCGCCAGCGCGCAATGGGCGGCGGCGCCGCCCGACCATCCGGCCGGCAGCCTCGAGGAAATCGGCCGCCAGGTCGCGCAGCGGGCGCTGGAAGCGGCCAACGGCAACGTCTCGGCGGCGGCACGGCAGCTCGGCATCAGCCGCAACACGCTGTACCGCAAGCTCGGCCGGCTATAGCAGGAAGGGATTGCGGGTCAGCGCGACGCCGACGATGTAGGCATAGGCCAAGAGCGCCAGCGTGAAGAAGCACAGGCGGGCGGCGCGTGTCGGCGCCCGCTTCAGCGCCATAGCACCGAGGACGATGTAGGCCAGCAGGCCGAGCACCTTGGCAGTCAGCCAGCCCTGGACGAAGGGGTACTGGCCGCTCATGAAGGCCAGCGTCAGTGCGCTGGCCAGCAGCGTGCTGTCGATGACGTGCGGCAATACCCGCGTCAGCTTCGCCTGCAAGCGCGGCGAGCCGCTGGCCATCCACCAGCCGCGCAGGCAGAAGCCGAGGCCGCTGAGCACGACGCAGGTGACGTGCAGGTGCTTGACGGCGAGGTAGCTCATTGGCCGTTCGCCGGGCGGGCGGCGGCCGCCGCCGCGGCATGCTGGCGATAGCGGCGGGCGGTTTCGAGCAGGTTCCACCACAGCCAGGCACCGGCCACCGCCAGCATGGCCCCGGCCGGCCGGACCAGCCAGTCGGGCACGAAGGCGGCGACGACAAGCAGCGCCAGCGCCGCCAGGTAGGCCTGCATCTGGCGCTGCATGGCGAGGTCGGGCAGGAGCTTGTTCATGTTCGGCACCGCCACGCCGAACACCATGTTCTGCTGCAGGTGCATCCAGGTCAGGAACGGGACGATCTTGTACAGCATGCCGGCGATGAAGGGCACGAAGGCGCCGGCGATCAGCAGGATGGCGAACAGCGGCGTCCACGCCGCCACCTCGGTGGCGGCCGGCCACAGCGTGGCGACGACCAGCATGGCCAGGGCGCCGAGGGCAGCCAGCAGGCCGGTCTGCCAGTAGCGGCTGGTGGCGTCGGCGCGCGCCCGCCGGCGCTGCAGTTGCAGGCGCAGCGTCAGGCCGGCGAAGGCCAGGCCGGACAGCGCCAGGCCGCCCTGGGCGAGACGCGCCAGCAGCGGCCAGCCCGCGACGGCGGCGAGGCTCCACAGCAGCACCAGGCCGAGCAGCAGCGGCGGATACCACCAGCTCGGCCGCGCCGGGTAGCCGGGCGTCAGCTGGAACATCGGCACCACGACGTAGGCCATCGCCGCCAGCAGGATGCCGGCCCAGGCACCGAGGCCCCAGCCGGCGTGCAGGTCGGTCAGTTCCGGATAGGGCAGGCTCCAGCCGTGGGCCAGGCCGAGGGCCAGCGTGACGCCGAGGCCGGCGACGCCGGTCAGCCCGAGCAGCGACAGTTTCAGGCCGCGGATGGTCGGGCTGGTCGAATCCAGCCCGAGCGTGGCCAGCGCCGCGCTGAGCAGGAAGGTGCCGATGCCGAGGCCGAGCAGCAGCGCCGCCAGCTTGAGCAGCGTCGGCACGGCAGCGAGGAAGCCGGCGGCCAGCAGCAGCACGCCGGCGGTCAGCGCGCCATGCACCACCCGCGCGAGCAACAACGGCCGGCGCAGGTCGGCGCCGGCGACCACCGGCAGCACCTGGATCAGGGCGCCGATCATGATCTGCAGCATGAAGCCGATGGTGATCAGATGCACCAGCGCCAGCGTGCCGGGCATCCAGCGCGAGGCGAAGATGTCGGGGCCGGCGACGGCCAGCAGCAGGCCAGCCAGGGCGAGGAACAGCGGAGCAGTCAGGAAGAAGCGCAACGGCGCCGCCAGCGGCGGTGCGTTGTCGAGGGAAATCGGCGACTGCATCGCGGCGACTCAGCGCGAGATCAGGATCTCGAAGGTACCGTCGGGCAACAGTTCGCTTTCGAAGGCATGGCCGTTCTGGCGCAGGACCTTGTACAGCGGGTGCGGTTCGCGGAACAGCAGGAGCAGCATCTTTTCGCCGGGCTGCAGCGTGTCGAGCATTTCCATGGTGCGGACGAAGGGCTCCGGCGGCTCCATGTAGCGGGCATCGACGACATGCGGGGTTTTCGGATGGCTCATGCTTCGGACAGCTCCGCTTCCAGGTGCGTCACCAGTTCCGCCGCCTCGGCCGCCAGATGCTCGTCGCACATCGGGTAGAGCATGTTCTCTTCCTTCAGGTTGTGCTGCTGCATCATGATCAGCAGGGTTTCGGCATGGCCGACGTAATCGTCGCTGTCGCCCAGTTCGAGGGCCTTCTCGGCATCGGCCAGCAGCATGCGCATCTGCTCGTGCTCCATGCGCATGACCCGGGTCGGGCCCATGGTCATGCCGGTCTTGGCTTCGAAGGACGGGAACAGCGTTTTTTCCTCGGCCGCGAAATGCGCCAGCAGGGCCTCGCGGAAATGGCCGAAGGCGGCCTTGCCGGCCTCGACGTTGCCTTTGGCCATGGCCTGCTCGGCTTCGGCGAACAGGTCATCGCAATGGCGATGGTCGTCGGTCATGAAACTGCGGATGGTCGTCATGTTCTGCTCGTTACAGTTGGGGTTGCCACATTGTCAGGCCATCCCCCCGCCTGCTCCTTGACCGCGGTCAAATTGACCTTACTCGGCGCCCGCTGTCGGCCCGGCGCGCCAGGCACCGGGCCGACAATGGCTCATTTCTCCAGCACGTAGCTGCCCGGTGCGTCGCCCAGCGCCGGGAACTTGCGGCTGGCGGCCGGATAGGCCTCGACCAGCGGGCCGCTGCGCTCACCCAGCCAGCGCGTCCAGTCTTCCCACCAGGTGCCGGGTTTCTTCTCGGCCCGCTCGAACCAGTGCTCCCAGTGCTCGTTGCGCTCCGGCTCGGCGATCCAGTAGGCGCGCTTGGGCGGGTTGGCCGGCGGATTGACGATGCCGAGGATGTGGCCGGAAGTCGACAGCACGAAACGCACCGGCGCCGCCACGTTGACCTGTTTGCGGATGCGGTAGCACTGCTTCCACGGGGCGATGTGGTCGTCCTCGGCGGTCACCGCGTAGAGCGGCTGGACGATGCGGTCGAGGTCGATGCTCTCGCCGGCGATGGTCAGCTTGTCGCGCTTGATCAGGTTGTTGTGCAGGTACATCTCGCGCAGGTAGTAGGAATGCATGGCCTGCGGCATGCGCGTGGTGTCCATGTTCCAGAACAGCACGTCGAAGGGCGGCAGGTGCTCGCCCAGCAGGTAGCTGCTGACCCAGTAGTTCCAGACCAGGCTGTTCGAGCGCAGCAGGCGGAAGGAACTGGCCATCTCGCTGCCGTCGAGATAGCCCTTGCGCGCCATCGACTCTTCCAGCGCCTCGATGCAGGCCTCGTCGATGAAAACGTCGATGTCGCCGGGATGGGAGAAATCGGTCAGCGTGGTAAACAGCGTCCAGTGGGCGACCGGCATCTTGTCGGCGCCGTAGCGCTTGTTGGCCCAGGCCATGTAGGTGGAGACCAGGGTGCCGCCGATGCAATAGCCGACTAGATGGACCTGCGGCACCTTGCAGAATTCGCAGGCAACGCGCACCGCCTCGGCGACGCCTTCCTCCAGGTAATCGTCGAAACGGACGCTGCCTAGGTCCGCGCCAGGGTTCTTCCAGCTGGTAATGAACACCGAGAAGCCCTGGTCGGTCAGGTGCTTGACCATGCTCTTCTTGGCCGTCAGGTCGAGGATGTAGAACTTGTTGATCCACGGCGTGGTGATGACGATCGGCATCGCCCGCACCTGC
>DASUZG010000188.1:0-2314 GCA_036376995.1 Azonexus sp.
GCCTCTTCGGCGGCCGGCGCCGTGGCCTGCGGATTCATGATCTGCTGCGGCGTGGCTCCGGGCGGGAAGGCCGGCTCGGCCGGCACGGCCACCGGCGCCGGAGATGCCGCCGGCGCCTCCTTGCGGGACAGCGAATCGAGCATGCCCTGGGCGTTGTCGCGCAGGCCGGACAGATCGCCCGGCACCAGGAAGTAGGCCAGTGCCGCCAGCAGGACCAGCACGCCGCCGGCGATTACGACCACGCGGTCGCGGCGGGCGCCGGAGCCGCCGGCGTGGGGCATCGCCCCCTGGTGCGACGGCGGCACCACCAGCGTCGTCGCCGGCTTTTCCAGCACGCCATCGAGCTCGGTCATCAAGGCGGCGGCGTCCATGCCGAGCAGGCGCGCGTAATTGCGCACGAACCCGCGGATGAAGGTATGTCCCGGCAGCGCCTGCCAGTTGCCGCTCTCCAGTGCCTCGACCTGACGGGCGCCGAGCTTCAGCGCCTGGGCCACGTCGGCAATCTCCAGGCCGCGGGCCTGGCGGGCTGCCGCCAGCAGTTCGCCGACCGCGGGTTGCGGCACGGCGACGTCGGCCGCCGGGACGCCTTGGTCCACTTCGCTCATTCGAAATTACCCTTGATGAATTCCTGATATTCCGGCGAGGTCGGGTAACGGCCGCGCAACTGCGCCGCATAACTGCTCTCGGCCAGCTTGTTGCCCAGCTTGCGCTCCAGCCGGATGGCCAGCCACAAGGCTTCGGCCGGCGGTGACTCGACCTGCTTCAGGACATCGTTTACGTAGATGCGCGACTCTTCCAGATTGCCGCGCATATAAAAGAGCTTGGCCAGCTGCAGGCGGGCATTGACGCCGCCGTCGCGCGACAGCTTCACGGCCTGCAGCAGGTAATGCAGGGCGCCGTCGCTGTCACCGGCCTTCAGGGCGCAGGTGCCGGCATTGGTGTAGGCGACGCCCGGCGTCTCGTACAGCGGGCTCTTCAGCGCGTTGAGGAAGTAATTGATCGACTGGCGCGCCTTGCCGGTATCGCACAGGAACCAGCCGTAGTTGTTGTTCACTTCCGGATCGTTGGGCGCGATGCTCAGGGCGCGCTGGAAATCGCGCTCGGCCTTGTCGTTTTCCTTCAGCGAGCCGTGGACCAGGCCGCGCACGCTGTAGGCCTGGTGGAAGCTGGAATCGACATGAAGCGCGACGTTGAGGTGCTCGAGGGCGACAGCCGGGTTGCCGGCCTGGAAGTAGGCGGCACCCAGCTCGGTATGGATTTTCGCCTTGTTGCGCGGATCGCTGCCGGCCGACTGGCTGCGCTGCTCGCCGGCCATGTCGCCGTACCCCTGCGCCTGCGCCGCGACGGCGCAGAATGCCCCGAACAGCATGCCGGCGAACCGGGCCCGTTGTGCCATCAGCTTCATCAGCGTGTCGCCTCCTTGAGGATGATCGTCTTGCCGGCCGTGCGCCGCGTCTTGTCCTGCACCTGGCCGGCCAGCTGGCCGCAGGCGGCATCGATGTCGTCACCGCGCGTCTTGCGCGTCGTGGTGACGATGCCGGCCTGCATCAGGATGTCGGCAAAGCGGCGTACCCGCTCCGCCGGCGAGCGCTTGAACGGCGAGCCGGGGAAGGGGTTGAAGGGAATCAGGTTGAACTTGCACGGCACCGTTTTCACCAGCGCCAGCAGTTCGCGGGCGTGGGCGTCGCTGTCGTTGATGCCGTCGAGCATCACGTACTCGAAGGTGATGAAGTCGCGCGGCGCCTTTTCGAGGTAGCGACGGCAGGCGGCCATCAGCTCCTTGAGCGGATATTTCTGGTTGATCGGCACCAGTTCGTCGCGCAGCCGGTCGTTCGGTGCGTGCAGCGAGACCGCCAGGGCCACCGGGCATTCGTCGCGCAGACGGTCCATGACCGGCACCAGGCCGGAGGTGGACACCGTGACGCGGCGGCGCGACAGGCCGTAGGCATTGTCGTCGAGCATCAGCTTCAAGGCGGCGACCGAGTTTTCGAAATTGGCCAGCGGCTCGCCCATGCCCATCAGCACGACGTTGGAGATCACCCGCTCGTCGCCATGTACGGCGCCCAGCGCCTTGTTGGCCTGCCACAGCTGGCCGATGATTTCCGCCACCGTCAGGTTGCGGTTGAAACCCTGCTTGCCGGTCGAGCAGAAGGCGCAGTCGAGGGCGCAGCCGGCCTGGGTGGAGACGCACAGCGTGCCGCGGTCATCCTCGGGGATAAAAACGGTTTCGACGGCATTGCCGTTGCCGACGTCAATCAGGAACTTGCGCGTGCCGTCGTCCGACAGCTTGTCGGAAACCACGGCCGGGGGGGCG
>DASUZG010000189.1:0-10146 GCA_036376995.1 Azonexus sp.
GGCCTGCAGGGCCTCGTAGCCGCTGGCCGCCTGATCGACGATGAAGCCGAGCGGCTCGAGCACGTTCTGCAGCAGGTCGCGGTCATCCTTCTCGTTATCGACGACCAGGATGCGCCGGCGCACGCCGACGTAGCCGATGCGATTCAGCTTCGGCAGTTCGCGCGCCGCCTGCGCCGAATGCACCTGCGGTAGGAACAGCCGGACGCGGAACAGCGTGCCGGCGCCGGGCGTGCTGGAAACCTGCAGTTCGCCGCCCATCAGGTCGGTCAGCATGCGGGCGATGGTCAGGCCGACGCCGCTGCCGCCGGCCGGGGCGGTACTGCCGCGCTGGAAGGGCTCGAAGATGCGCTCGAGGTCGGCGGCCGGGATGCCGGGACCGGAATCGCGTATCTCGAACACCGCCATGTCGCGCCGGTAGTCGACCCGGAACTCGACGCCGCCGCGCAGCGTGAACTTGACCGCGTTGCCGAGGATGTTGATCAGGATCTGGCGCAGGCGCTTCTCGTCGGCGCGCACCACCGCCGGCAGTTCGCCGGCCGGCCGCCAGTCAAAGGACAGGCCCTTGTTGCGCGCCTGCAGCTCGAACATGCCGACGATCTGCTGCAGGAAATCGGGGAAATCCAGCGCCCGCACGTCGAGCGTCAGCTTGCCACCCTCGATGCGGGCGATGTCGAGCGTGCCTTCGATGACCGACAGCAGGTGGTCGCCGGACTTGCGGATGACGCTGACCGCCTGCCGGCGGTTGGGCGGCACGTCGGCATCGGCATCGAGGATCTGGGCGTAACCGAGGATGCTGTTCAGCGGCGTGCGCAGTTCGTGGCTGATCGCCGTGATGTAGCGGCTTTTCGCCTGGTTGGCCTGATCGGCGAGCTGCTTGGCCTTCTGCAGCGCCTCGTCGGTGCGCTGGTGCGATTCGATTTCCTGCAGCAGCAGCTGCGTCTGGCGGTTCGACTCCTCCTGCGCGACGCGCCGGCTTTCCTGGGTCAGCACCATCCACCAGGCGCCGACGCCGGCGAGCAGCAGCAGCGCGGCGAAGGTCTTGATGAAGCTGTCCTGCAGCGCGGCGGCCAGTTCCGGCTGGCCGGCACCGAGGCTCAGCAGCTCGTGCGTGTAGAGCACGCCGAGGACCAGCGCCAGCACCGGCACAATGCCGGCCATCAGCAGCAGGTAATGGCCCAGCCCGGTTTCCAGGTAGGGCAGGATCGGCGCCGGCAGCAGCCGGCGGAGCAGGGCATGCCACTGCGCCGAGAGGCTGGCCTGCGGCTTGCACAGGTCGTGGCAGCGTGGGTCGAGCGAGCAGCACAGCGAGCAGATGGCGCCGCCGTAGGCCGGGCAGTGGGCCATGTCCTCGGTTTCGTACTGGCGCTCGCAGATCACGCACTGGCGGCTGCCGGGCACCGTGGCCGCCGGGCGGGCCAGGTAGTAGCGGCCGCCGGTGGCCCAGGCGATGGCCGGCGCGGCGACGAAGGCGGCGACCAGCGCGACGAAGGGCGCGTAGGGCTGGATGGCGGCGCCGGCCAGGCCGGTGAAGGTGGCCACCGACAAGGCCGAGGCGATGGCCATGGCGCCGACGCCGACCGGGTTGATGTCGTACAGGTGGCTGCGCTTGAACTCGATGCCCTTGGGCGACAGGCCGAGCGGCTTGTTGATGACGAGATCGGCGACCACCGCCGCCATCCACGAGATGGCGATGTTGGAATAGAGGCCGAGCACCTCGCCGAGCGCCTGGAAGACGTTCAACTCCATCAGCAGCAGCGCGATCAGCGTGTTGAACACCACCCAGACGACCCGCCCCGGATGGCTGTGCGTTAGCCGGGCGAAAAAGTTGGACCACGCCAGCGACCCGGCGTAGGCATTGGTGACGTTGATCTTCAATTGCGAGACGACGACGAACAGCGCCGTCGCGGCGATCGCCAGCGCGGTGTTGTCGAACACGTGCGAGAAGCCGATCAGGTACATCTGGTTGGGATCGACTGCCTTGTCGGCCGGCACCGCGTTGCGCAGCGCCAGCCAGGCGAGCAGGGCGCCGCCGAGCATCTTCAGGATGCCGGGCACGACCCAGCCCGGCCCGCCGACGATGACGCCGAACCACCAGCGGCGGGCATTGGCCGGCGTCTTCTCGGGCATGAAGCGCAGGTAATCGACCTGTTCGCCCATCTGCGTGACCATCGCGATGCCGACCGTCAGCGCCGCCGCGAACAGCTGCGGATCGAAGCCCGCGCCGGCGCCGTGCTCGCCGGTGTAGGCAACGAGGCCGGCGAACGCTTGCGGCTCTTCCATGAACACGAACACGTAGGGCAGCACCAGCAGGAACAGCCACAGCGGCTGCGACCAGGCCTGCAGCCGGCTGATCGCGGTGACGCCGTGGGTGACCAGCGGAATCACCACCAGCGCGCAGATCAGGTAGCCCCAGGCCGGCGGAATGCGAAAGGCGAGTTCCAGCGCGTAGGCCATGATCGCCGCCTCGAGGGCGAAGAAAATGAAGGTGAACGACGCGTAGATCAGCGAGGTGATGGTCGAGCCGATGTAGCCGAAGCCCGCGCCGCGCGTCAGCAGATCCATGTCCAGACCGTGTTTGGCCGCGGTATGGCTGATCGGCAGGCCGAGCAGGAAGATGATCAGGCCGGTCGCCAGAATGGCCCAGAAGGCGTTGAGGAAGCCCGCGTTGACCAGCATGGTCGCGCCGACGGCTTCGAGCACCAGGAAGGAGGCGGCACCGAAGGCGGTGTTGGCGACGCGCATCTCCGACCACTTGCGAAAGCTGCGCGGCGTGAAGCGCAGGGCGTAGTCCTCCAGCGTCTCGTTGGCGACCCAGGTGTTGTAGTCGCGACGGATCTTGATGATGCGCTGGGCGGGGCTGGCAGGACTCATGCCCTCGGGCAAGCAGGTTCCATGCCCTGGAAAAGGCGGCCGATTCGGCCCGGATGCGCACCACGACAGGGCGCCGGCACCGGCCGCAGCCTTGTCCGGGTGCATGGCCGGGGCGGCAACGGGTACACTGGCCGTCTCGCGACCGCCAACCGATTCATGCCGCCCGACCCCCAGCAACCGGCCGACGACGGCCGGGCCACCTGCCGCCATTGCAGCCACTACTACATCACTCACGACCCGGCCTTCCGCTACGGCTGCCGGGCGCTCGGCTTCAAGAGCCGCGGCCAGCCGTGTCTGGAAGTGATTTCCGCCTCCGGCGAGCAGTGCCTGTACTTCCTGCCCAAGCCGCCGGCCGGCCCGTCGCGATGAAACGCCGGCCCTTCCTGCAGCTGCTGGCCGCCACCGTGGCCCTCGGCGCCTGCGGCCGGCAGGCCCGCTGGCCGGCCGTGCCGCCCGGCGCCGCCGTGCTCGCCTTCGGCGACAGCGTCACCCACGGCACCGGCGCTGGCCCCGGCGAGGACTGGCCGAGCCTGCTCGCCCGGCGCACCGGCTGGCAGATCGCCAATGCCGGCATTCCCGGCGACACCGCCGAAGCCGCCCGGCAGCGCATCCAGGCGGCGCTCGACGAACACCGGCCGGCGCTGGTCATCGTCGAACTGGGCGGCAACGATTTCCTGCGCCGGCGGCCGGCCAGCGCGGTCAAGGAAAACCTGCGGCAGATCCTGCACACCATCCGCCAGGCCGGCGCGCAGCCGCTGCTGGTCGCCGTGCCCGAACTCTCGCTGCTCGGCGTCGTCGCCCGCCGGCCGTCCGATTCGCCGATCTACCGCGAACTGGGCGAGGCGGAGAAGGTGCCGGTGATCGCCGACGTGTTTTCCGACATCCTCGGCCGGCCCGAACTGTGCGCCGACCAGATCCATCCCAATGCCGACGGCTACCGGGAAATGGCCGCCGGCCTGCATGCCGCGCTGCAGCGGCTGGGCCTGGCCGCCGCCGTATAATGCCCACCCCGCCGCCCCAGTCTCCCGGAAACCGACAATGAGAATGAACCTGAAAGTGCCGTTCGCCGAAAAGGACGAAGCCAAGAAACTCGGTGCCCGCTGGGACCCGGCGCGCAAGCTCTGGTACATCGACAACGACGCCAAGCTCGCCGCCTGCGCCCGCTGGTCGCCGACCCCGCACGCGGCGGGCGACGAGGCACCGGCCGCCGCAGCGGCAACGCCGCGGCAATCGGCCGGCAAGGTGGTGGTCGGCAGCGCCTATCGGGAACTGGCCCCGGCCTGCGCCTGCCCGCCGTGGGAATTGTGCGACACCTGCCGGCCGCTGGCGCTGGCCGCCTGAAGCCGCGGCGATCATGAACCGACTGCTCGGCGAACTGCAGCGCCTCTATTGCCCGCTTCCGGGGGCGCTGACCGCCGACGATCTGGCGCACGCTCTCGCCGGCACGGCGGCGGTACACCTCGAACTGGCAACGCCCGACGGCACCACGCGTGCCCTGGTGTTCGATTTCACCCGGCGCAGCGACTGGCCGCAGGTGACCGCCCTCTGTCAGGCGCTGCAGGACGATCTCGAACTGCCGGCCCCAGCCATCGCCGTCGGTGCCGCCGATGGCTTCCAGTTGTGGCTGTCGCTGGCCGCACCGGTGCCGCTGGCCGAAGCCCGAGATTTCCTCGCCGCACTGCGCGGCAAGTACCTCACCGACCTGCCGGCGGCCCGGCTTGTCAGCCATCCCGGCGACGCCAACGCGCCGGTCGGCCTGGTACCGGCCTTCGATGCCGCCAGCGGCAAATGGTCGGCCTTCATCGACCCGGGCATGGGCAGCATGTTCACCAGCGAATCCGGCCTCGATCTGGCGCCGAATCCCGAGCGCCAAGCCGACATGCTGGCCGCCCTCGCCAGCATCACGCGGGCGGACTGGCAACGTGCGCGGGCTTCGCTCGCAACGGTGCCCGCGACAACCGCGCCGCAAACGCCGGCACCGGCGGCGGTAGCCACTTCGGCGCTGGCCGGCCCGTACCGCGACCCGCACAGCTTTCTGCTGGCGGTGATGAACGATCCTTCGGCACCGATCGACCAGCGCATCGAAGCGGCCAAGGCGTTGTTGCCGTATTTCGCCAACTCGACCGCTTAAATCGCCACGGACCAATGAAAATGGGGTGGATACGCCGTCAGGCGTCCACCCCGCGATCGGCATGTTCAAGGGAGTTGCCGGCTCCCTCCATATCACACCGTCCGCCTTGCCTCGGGCTTACTCCCAAGTGGGCTGTTCGGCAAACTCGGCACGGCTCGGACCTTCGCTCGAACTCATGGCACCCATCGATTTCGAACTCTGAATCCGTTGCAGATTCTGCGTCGTCGCACCTTCTTCATACGACCACAGGGAATGTTCGCTGAAGTCGGTACGGACCGGGCCTTGGGCTCCGCGCATGTCGTCATGAATCGGCTTGTACATCTGAATCCGTTGCAGATTCTGCGTCGTGGCGCCTTCTTCGTACGACCAGACCGGGTAATCCTTTTCCATCGCCGCCACAGCGGATGCTTCGCCGATGGCAACCAATGGTGTCATGACGCCAGCCAGTAGGAGCAGGCGCAGACCGGACTTGAGATTAGGACTGTTTTTCATGGTTAGTCTCCTTGAATCATTCAACTACCATCAACGCGCCGTAGCCCCCGACGTCGCGCTTTTCTGCATCCCCGTGTACAGGGACCCCGCATTTGAATTTCGCAGATGCGTGTGGCTGAGATCGTCGCTGCAAGGAAAAGTTCGCGCGTCGACCGCCAATCGGCCGAATGGAGCTTACGGCGGCGACTGGCCGGACAGATCGGCGACCACCGTTGCATTCCGCGCTGCCGCCAGACTCTTCGGCATCACGTCGTCGAGCAGGAACAGCGCCAGCACGTTGCGCACGAACTGCTTGTGCTCGGCCGGCGCGTTGTCGTACCAGTTGCCGAGATAGTCGCGCAAGGTGTTGCGGGCATCGTCCGGATCGAGGTTGAGGTAGTTCAGCGCTTCCCAGTTCTGCGGATTGTCCTGGAACAGCGGCAACAGCAGCTTGGCCATCACCTCGTTCTCCTTGCGCAGATACGGGTCCTTGCGCAGATGTTCCTCCTTCTCCACCAGCCAGTCGTGCAAGGGAGTGTGCGCCGGCAACTGGCGATGGCCTTCGGCGATTAGATGGTCGAAGAAGCGGCGCAGCTTGCGCGCTTCATTCGACCAGCGTGGCGAGGGCGGCGCGGTCTCCCAGGTCGCCGCCAGCTTCTGCAGGGTGTAGAGCGAAGCCGTCTCGCACAGCGTTTCCTCAAACCACTGGTTGTACTTGGTGGTGTCGGCACCGACGTTTTCCTCGTAGTTGGACAGGATGTGGCACAGCTCGTGGGCGAACTCGTAGACATACAGATGCCAGTTCTCGCCGCTGGCGTGCAGATGGACCAGGTACTCGCCGGCCGGGCCGCGGTCGTACAGGGCCACCGGCGCGCCGTCGGAATGACGGACCACGATCGGCACCGCCAGCTTGCGCGGCAATTGCGACATTAGGGTGTCGGCCACCGCATAGAGGGCGGTCTCGATCGATTCCTTGGAGGCGTTGCCCCAGCCGCCGGGACGGACGTCGATGCTCAGTCCCATCTTTTTGCTGCTGACGTGGCGGGACTGGGAGGCGGGTTTCTGGACGTCGGCGTGCGCGAACGAACAGGCGATGGAGGCGATGATCAGCGGCAGCCGCAAGCCGCGCGCCACCCACGAGCGTGGCGTGCCCTTGCGCCGTTCGATCTTTGGTTTGGCAGTCATTGGCAGAAACTCCCCGGCAAAATCACCGTCTGCGCCAGCCGACGGCCGCATCGGCGATGGTAATTTTCCGACATCGCTCTATTGGACCGTCCGCCGGGCAGGAGTTCCGCGCCGGAAAAAGCCTTCAGCTGCGGTGCCGGCGTCGCCAGAACTGGTTCATCAGCGGCTTGACGCTGGCGCCGTGCATCAGCACCGACAGCGTGACCACCACCAGCGTGACCTGGATCAGCTGCAGCGCCAGATCCTGCGGCAGACCGTGCTGGATCACGTACATCAGGTAATACAGCGAGCCGATGCCGCGCACGCCGAACCAGCCGGTCAGGCCGCGCATCCGCCACGAGGCGCCGCTGCCGGCCATGCCCAGCAGCACGCTGAGCGGGCGGGCGACGACGAACAGGAACAGCGCGCAGGCGACCGCCGGCCAGCTCCACGAATCGACGAACAGCATGCCGCCGACCAGCAGGATCAGCACCACTTCCGACAGGCGTTCGAGATGCTCCTTGAACACCAGCGACGCCTCGCTGACCAGCTCCGGCGCCCCGGGCCGGCTGCCGGCATCCAAGGTGGGCGGGCCATCGGGCGACGCATCGGACAGTCCGGCCAGCTTCAGTTCGGTTTGCCGCAGCGCGACGGCGGCGAAAAACACCGCCAGGAAACCCCAGGCGTCGAGCAGCACGCTGATGCCATAGACCGCGCCGATCAGGCCGAGGCCGAGGAAATCGTCGAGCAGTTCGCGCTCCTGCTGCGGGCCGCGCACCTTCCAGGCCAGGCAGGCCAGCAGGTAGCCGCCGGCGACGCCGACCGCAATGCCGGCCACGGTCGCCCACAGCACGTCGAACACTACCCAGCGCAGGCCGGTCTCGCCGACTTCGTGCAGGCCGAGCAGGCCCATGCCCAGCATCACGAAGGGAAAGGCGCTGCCGTCGTTCATGCCGGCCTCGCAGGTCAGCGTGAAGCGCAGCTGGTCCTGGTCGCCGGGATGGCGGATCTGCACGTCGGTGGCCAGCACCGGATCGGTCGGGGCGAGCAGGGCACCGAGGATGATGCAGGCGCCCAGCGGCATGTCGAGCACGTAGTAGGCGAAGGCGGCAACCATCGCCACGGTGGCCGCCATCGACACCGTGGCCAGCAGCACCGGCGTGCGCCAGCGGCGCAGGCTGATCGGCGCCGGCATCTTGACCCCGGCCGAGAACAGCGAGATCAGCACCGCCACTTCGGTCAGCACTTCGAGCAGCGCCGACTGCTTGAGCGGATTGAAGTGGAACACGTTGAGCACGGTCGGCCCGACGACCAGCCCGACGGCGAGGTAGATGATGGCCGAAGTGACCGGCAGCGACTTGAGGCGGGAAGTGGTCAGGGCCATGAACAACAGCAGGCCGCCGACCAGCAGGAACCAGATGGAAGTGGGAATCATCATCCTAGTTTACCCGACTGACGGCCGGGTCCGGCCGGCCGGGGTGCTCCATGCGGCCTGCATGCGAAACTTTCCGGGGCAGCGCCGGTCATTGCGAATGACATGTTCGGCGTAGAATCGCTTGCAGTTCGCGCCGTCGGCGGATGGCAGGTCGATTTTCGGTGTAGCACCTAAGAGGGGGGAATACACATGAATACGGAAGAACTCGAACAACGACTAACTTCCCGGCTGCTCGACGTACTGATCCGGGCCGGTCTGATCCTGGCCATGGTGATGCTGTGCTACCAGGTGTTCTCGCCCTTCTTGACGCTGATGGTCTGGGCGCTGATCCTCGCGGTGACGCTCTATCCCTTTCATCGCTCCCTCGCCGCCAAACTCGGCGGCAAGCAGGGCTGGACGGCGACTGTGATCGTGCTGCTGGGGCTGGTGCTGATCGTGACGCCGACCGCGGCGCTGGTCGGCTCACTGGGCGATTCGATTCACAAGCTGGTCGTCGACGTGCAGAACAATTCGCTGGAAATTCCGCCACCGCGGCCGGGCATCGAGGAATGGCCCGTGGTCGGCAAGAAGATTCATGGCCTCTGGGCCAAGGCGCATGCCGACCTGCCGGCCTTGGTCAAAAGCCAGCAGCCGAAAATCGGCGAACTGGCCAAGACAGGGCTGGCCATCGTCGCCGCCATCGGCGGCGACATGCTCAAGTTCATCGCTTCCTTCATCGTTGCCGGCATCATGATGGCTTTCGGCGAAGCCGGCGCCCGAGGCTGCGAAGCGATCTTCGGCCGCATCACCGGCCGCGCGCACGGCGCGGAATTCGCCAAGCTGTCCACGGCGACGATCCGCGCGGTAGCCCAGGGCGTCATCGGCGTCGCCTTCATCCAGGCGATCATCGTCGGCCTGTGCCTGTTGCTCGCCGGCGTGCCGTGGGCCGGCGTGCTGGCGCTGATCGCCCTGGTGCTGGGCATCGCGCAGATTCCGGTGGCCATCGTCACGCTGCCGGCCATCGGCTACATCTGGAGCGCCGGCACCTACGGCACCGGCGAAGCTGCGCTCTACACCGTCCTGCTGTTCGTCTCGGGCCTCGCCGACAACGTGCTGAAACCGCTGATGCTCGGCCGCGGTGTCGATGCGCCGATGCCGGTGATCCTGATCGGCGCCCTCGGCGGGCTGGCGGCGGCCGGCATCCTCGGCATGTTCGTCGGGGCGGTGCTGCTGGCACTGGGCTACCAGATATTCATGGGTTGGGTGCACACCGACCCGGAGGCGATTGTCGCCAGCGAGGATCAGCCGCCGGCCGCCAGCTGAGACCTAGGCCATGGCGCCGCGGAGCTTTCCGGGACTTCTTGTCACCGGCCTGCTGACGGGCTGCACCATGCTGGGACCGGACTTCCAGCGGCCGACGGTCGGCTGGCTGGATGGCTGGTTGGGCACGCTGCCGCAAGTGGCCGGCGAGGCGGCAACGGCGCCGCGCCCGAGCGAAACCGCTGCCTGGTGGCGCAATTTCAACGACCCGGTGCTTGACCGGCTAGTCGCCGAAGCCCAGCAACGCAATCCAACCGTGCGCATCGCCGGCCTGCGCATACTCGAATCGCGGGCCCAGCTCGGCATTGCCGGCAGCGGGCTGTACCCGCAATTGCAGCAACTGAGCGCCGAAGTGCTGCGCGTCGGCCGCGATCCGTCGGATGGGCCGAGTTCGACGCTGACCAGCTATGGCAGCGGTTTCCAGATCGCCTGGGAACTCGACTTCTGGGGCAAGTTCCGGCGCGGCATCGAGGCGGCCGATGCGGCGTATCTCGCCAGCATCGCGCAATACGACGATATCCAGGTGCTGGTCGCGGCGCAGGCCGCCAGCCTGTATGCATCGATCCGCAGTATCGAATTGCGCCTGCGCATCGCCCATGAGAACGCCGCGCTGCAAAAGCGCAGCCTGGAAATCACCGAGCGGCTGTTCAAGAGCGGCAACGAATCCGAACTCGACGTGCAACAGGCGCGCACCCTGTACCTGAGCACCCTGGCGACCATTCCCGAATTGGAAGGCAGCCTGCGCCAGAGCCAGAATGCGCTGGCCGTGCTGCTC
>DASUZG010000190.1:0-2577 GCA_036376995.1 Azonexus sp.
GTTGGACCTGCTGGCCGGCTTCGCCGAAGCGGCCTTGAAGCGCAACTGGTGCAAGCCGGAATTCGCCGACGAAACCCAGCTGGCGATTACCGGCGGCCGCCACCCGGTGGTCGAGAACGAACTCGCCAACCTGGCCGAAACCTTCATTGCCAACGACTGCCTGCTCGCCGACGACCGGCGCCTGCTGCTGATCACCGGTCCGAACATGGGCGGTAAATCGACCTACATGCGCCAGGTCGCGCTGATCGCCCTGCTCGCCCACATCGGCAGCTACGTGCCGGCCGACCGCTGCGTGCTCGGCCCGCTCGACCGCATCTTCACTCGCATCGGCGCTTCCGACGATCTCGCTTCCGGGCGTTCGACCTTCATGGTCGAGATGACCGAAGCCGCCGCCATCCTGCACCACGCCACCGCCCAGAGCCTCGTGCTGATGGACGAGATCGGCCGCGGCACCTCGACCTTCGACGGCATGGCGCTGGCCTTCGCCATCCTGCGCCACCTGGTCGAGAAGAACCGCAGCCTGACGCTGTTCGCCACCCACTATTTCGAACTGACCCGGCTGTCGCACGAATACAGCGAACTGGCCAACGTGCACCTCGGCGCCGTCGAGCACAACGACCGCATCGTCTTCATGCACGCCGTCGAGGAAGGCCCGGCCAACCAGAGCTACGGGATCCAGGTCGCGGCGCTGGCCGGCATTCCGGGCGCCGTGGTGCGTGCCGCGCGCAAGCAGTTGCGCGAATTCGAGCAGCGCGCCGCGGTCGATCCGCTGCAGCCCGATCTGTTCGCCCAGGGCGCGCCGGAACCCGAACCGCTGGAAGCGGAGCCGCATCCGGTCGTCGAGCAGCTGGCCGCCCTCGACCCGGACAGCCTGACGCCGCGTGAAGCGCTGGATGCCCTGTATGCGCTGAAAGGCCTCTTGCGTTGAGACGCTGGCTGGCGGCCCTGCTCTTCGCCAGCATCCTGCCGGCCGGCGCCGAGACCTGGCCCTTCGGCCTGATCGGCGACACGCCGTACAGCGCCTACGAACGGCGGGAACTGCCGAAGATGCTGGCGGCGATGACCGACAGCCCGGTCGAGTTCATCGTCCATGTCGGCGACATCAAGAACGGCAGCTCGCGCTGCGACGACGCGGTATTCGCCGACCGCTTCGCCTTGTTCGATGCCAGCCGCGTGCCGTTCATCTACCTGCCCGGCGACAACGAATGGACCGACTGCCGGCGCCTGTCGAACGGTGCCTACGATCCGCTGGAACGGCTGGCCCGGCTGCGCGCGCTGTTCTGGCACGAGCCGCAGTCGCTCGGCCAGCGCCGCCTGCCCCTCGAACGCCAGCCGGGCGACTATCCGGAGCATTCGCGCTTTCGCGTCGGGCCGGTGCTGTTCGTCACCTTCAACCTGCCCGGCGACAACAATCACTACGGCCCCGAGGAAGAACCGGGGCCGGAATTCGCCGCGCGCAATCCGCAGGTGCTGTCCTGGCTCGCCGACAGCTTCGCCCTGGCCCGCCATGAGCAATTGCGCGGCATCGTGCTGCTGTTCCAGGCCAATCCGGGTTTCGCGCATTTCGCCCAGGGCCTGGCGCATCGCGGCTACCGCAGCTTCCTGCACGCGTTGCAGCAGGAAGTGGCGAACTTCGCCGGGCCGGTGGTGGTCGTACATGGCGACACCCATTTCAGCCGCATCGACCACCCGCTACGCGATGCCGACGGCAAACCGGTGGCCCGGTTCACCCGGGTCGAGACGTTCGGCTATCCGCTAATGGGCTGGACCCGCGGCATCATCGACACCGACAGCCCGGGGCTGTTCCGCTTCGAAACCCACCCCTGGCCCCCGCGCAAGGAGTAGTCATGGCTGACGACAACACCCTGGGCCGCGACGAGGAACCGAACCGCAGCATGATCGACGCGCTGGACGAGCCGGTGTTGCTCGAATTCGGCGCCAGCTGGTGCGGCTATTGCCAGGCGGCGCAACCGCTGATCGCCGAGGCCCTGGCCGCGCATCCGGATCTCTCGCACCTGCGCATCGAAGACGGCCCGGGACGGCGCCTCGGCCGCTCCTTCCGGGTCAAGCTGTGGCCGACCCTGATCCTGATGCATCGGGGCACCGAACTCGCCCGCCTGGTTCGTCCGGGTAACCCCCGGGAAATCGCCGCCGCCCTGGCCACCTTGCCCCACGCCTGAGTTTTTCGGCGCTCAGCCACCAGCCCGGATACGGGCCGGCCGACGCCAGCAGGCCGGCATCTGCAGACCGGACAGATCGGCCCCTTCTGCGGAAAAAATCTCCCTGGCCCGTGCCAGCCGTGCCATCTCGTCTCGCGAAATGCCGGCGATCAGTTCGAACCATGCCTGGATCTGTTTCATTTCCGCTTCCCTTTCAAGTGTCGGTTGCACTGAAGCGACGCACCTGTTGGCGCCGCGCATGGGAGCAATATATACAACTACTGTGTATTTGTACAGTACTCGTATTTTTCCTGCCACTTCGTCCGCCGGGGCCAGAAACGACAATGCCCGTCGTAACGGGCATTGGCTTGGGGCTGGCGCGACGGACTCAGTGGCAGGATTCCTCGTCGTCGTCCGG
>DASUZG010000191.1:0-3479 GCA_036376995.1 Azonexus sp.
TGGCCCGGCACTTTCTGCATGCCGCTCGCCAGCAGCGCGTCGAGCGCCCTGGCCTCGGCTTCCGGCCGGCGCTGCAGGCGCACCGTCTCGCCTTCGGGCAGGGTGATGAATTCGCTCTTTTCCTCCGGCCGGATGTCGGTATCGGCGTAGCGGAAAACCACCCGGGCGGCATCGAACGGGCCGCCGGTGAAGCTCGGCGGATAGTTGCGCCAGGCGCGCTGGCCGTGGGTGTGCAGGGTTTCCAGCTGGAGGATGGCCTGCAGCGGGGCATCCACCAGGCGCAGCCGGGCGCTGGCATCCTCGGCCGGCAGCGGCAGGTCGGGCGCCAGTTCGGACAGGGCCTCGGCGACCAGCGCCGCTTCCTTGGCCGACAGCGGCGGCAGCGAGAACAGGCGGTTAACCACGGCCGGGTTGCCGGCGACTTCGAGCGGCCCGGTTTCGCCGTCGTTGAGATCGAGATACCAGGGCGGTGCGACGCCGATGATCATCGTCGCCGTCGGTTCCGGCTTCAGGTAGGGGCGCTGGAAGCCGTGGGCGTCGATCTGCCAGCCGATGCTGGCCGGGCGGGTGGCGCCGGCGGCCAGCGGCAGGCCGAGGTCGTCCTCGGGATAGAGGCGGTGGCTGGCCGCCATGCGCTGCAGGATCTCGGCGCCGTGCTTCGGGCCCAGGCCGAAGGCGCGCAGCCCGGTCTCATGGCCGCGCTCGGCCCAGATCAGGCGCAGGATGGCGAGATCCTCTTCGCTGACGAATTGCGGCGGGGTGACCAGGGCGCGGTCCACCTTCCACCATTCCTCGGCGCTTTCCGGGTACTTGCCCTTGCGGATCTCGATGCCGAAATGGCGGTGGTCGGCGGTCCATTTGAGGATGTAGAACAGCTGCTGGCGGGCGCCGGCCGGCCGCGCCTTCTTCTTGGCCACGGCGATCGACACGCGGCGCAGATCCTCGACCCAGGACAGCACGCTGCTGCTGACCCGCTCGGTCGGGTGGCGCTCGGCGATGGCTTTCAGCAGCATCGCCGCGACGTGCTTGCAGTGACGGCCGACCGGGCAGGTGCAGCGGCTGACCACGCCCATCTCGCCGCTCTGGCTCTGGCTCAGGTAGGCCTGGGCGACGTAGGGCGTCTTGGCCGAGCCGGGAATGGTGGCGCTGACGCGGCCGTTGGCGATCTCCAGGTCACGGACCAGGTCGACGTAGGGGCGGGCCTTGGTGATGTCGCGACTGGCGAACCACTCGGCGACATCGGCCTCGGTATAGGTGTCGAGCGTGATGGCAGGCATTGCGGGTCAGGCGAACTGGGCGCTGACCAGCAGGGCGAGCAGCACGGCGATGATGGCGAGCCAGCGGTTCTGCCGGTTCTGGGCGGCGACCAGGCGGTCGAGCTGCGGCTGCAGGTCGGTCGCGGCCGGCTGGGCCAGCGCCTGGTGCACCAGGCGCGGCAACTGCGGGATGGTGCGCGCCAGGTAGGGCGCCTCCTGCTTGAAGGTGCGGACCAGGCCGCGCCAGCCGACCTGTTCGCTCATCCAGCGTTCGAGGAAGGGCTTGGCGGTCTTCCACAGGTCGAGTTCGGGATCGAGCTGGCGGCCGAGGCCCTCGATGTTGAGCAGGGTCTTCTGCAGCATCACCAGCTGCGGCTGGATCTCGACATTGAAGCGGCGCGAGGTCTGGAACAGGCGCAGCAGCACCTTGCCGAAGGAAATGTCCTTCAGCGGCCGGTCGAAGATCGGCTCGCAGACGGCGCGGATGGCGGCCTCGAACTCGTCGACGCGAGTGTCCTTGGGCGCCCAGCCGGACTCGATGTGAGCTTCGGCGACGCGCTTGTAGTCGCGGCGGAAGAAGGCCAGGAAGTTCTGCGCCAGGTAGTTCTTGTCGGTGTCGGTCAGCGTGCCGACGATGCCGAAGTCGAGCGCGATGTAGCGGCCGTCGGCATGCACGAAGATGTTGCCGGGATGCATGTCGGCATGGAAGAAACCGTCGCGGAAGACCTGGGTGAAGAAGATCTCGACGCCGGCGGCCGACAGTTTCTTCAGGTCGATGCCGTCGGTGCGCAGCTTGTCGATCTGCGAGATCGGCGTGCCTTTCATGCGCTCCATCACCATCACCGTCGAGGTGCACCAGTCCCAATGCACTTCCGGCACGATCAGCAGTTCGGAATCGGTGAAATTGCGCCGCAGTTGCGAGGCGTTGGCCGCCTCGCGCATCAGGTCCAGCTCGTCGCGCAGGTACTTGGCGAATTCGGCGACCACTTCCCGCGGCTTCAGGCGCTTGCCGTCCGACCACAGCTTTTCCAGCAGCAGCGCGAAATTGTCCATCAGCGCCAGGTCGTGCTCGATGACCGACAACATGTTCGGGCGCAGGATCTTGACCGCCACCTCATGGCTGCCGTCCTCGTCCTTGAGGCGGGCGAAATGCACCTGGGCGATCGAGGCCGAGGCGATCGGCACCGGGTCGAATTCGGCGAACACCTCGCTGGCCGGGCGGCCGTAGGCCTTCTCGATTTCCTTCAGGGCCAGCGCCGAGTCGAAGGGCGGCACGCGGTCCTGCAGCTTGGCCAGCTCGTCGGCGATGTCGGTCGGCATCAGATCGCGGCGGGTGGACAGCACCTGGCCGAACTTGACGAAAATCGGACCAAGGGCTTCGAGGGCCAGGCGCAGGCGTTCGGCGCGCGGCGTCGACAGGTCGCGCCAGAATTGCAGGGCGTTGGCCAGGCGCACCAGGCGGCCCGACGGCTCGTGTTCGAGCACCATTTCGTCGAGCCCGAAGCGGCTGGCGACGGCGGCGATCTTGAGCAGGCGGAAAAGGCGCATGGTGGCGGGACAGGTCCCGGGAAACCGGGGGAAGGGGAAACGGGCATGTTAACACGCCGATGCAGCCGCCGGGCCTGCGTTTTGAGCTTGCAGAGCCGAATGGCGGGCAGCAAAAAGGCCGGGCTTCTTGCGAAGCGCCGGCCTTGAAGGACTTGCTGTAGTTGCTTAGTGGCCGGAAGCGCCGGCGGCACCAACCCCGGTTTCGGAGCGGATCAGCTGGTCGGCAAACAGGGCGCGTTCCTTCTTCGCCTGTTCGCTGTTGTCCAGCAGGGACACGATCCAGATCACCAGGAAGGCAGCGGTCATCGAGAAGATGGCGGCCGAGGCGTACGGGAACATGGCGCTGCCCTTCGGGTTGCCGAGGGCGGCTTCCCACACGGCCGGCGACATCACCGTCAGCACGACCGACAGGATCAGGCCGACCGTACCGCCGGTCACGGCGCCGCGCGTCGTGCAGTTCTTCCACAGAACCGACATGAACAGCACCGGGAAGTTGGCCGAGCAGGCGATGGTGAAGGCCAGCATGACCATGAAGGCCACGTTCTGCTTCTCGAAGATGATGCCCAGCAGCACGGCGATGACGCCGAGGCACAGGGTGGTGATCTTGGAGACGCGCAGTTCGGTCTTCGAATCGACGTTGCCATGACGCCAGACGGAGGCGTACAGGTCGTGCGA
>DASUZG010000192.1:0-6905 GCA_036376995.1 Azonexus sp.
CTGGTCACCGGCCAGCCGGACTGGGCGATGGTGGTGATCCGCTACCGCGGCCGGCCGCTCGACCGCGCCGGGCTCTTGCGCTACATCGTCTCCTTCCGCGAGCACAACGAGTTCCACGAGCAGTGCGTCGAGCGCATCTTCTGCGACATCCGCCGCCAGTGCGGCCCCGAAGCGCTGGCCGTGCATGCCCGCTACACCCGGCGCGGCGGGCTGGACATCAACCCTTTCCGCAGCAGCGGCGATTTCGCGGCGCCGGGCAACCAGCGCGAAATCCGGCAATGAGCCGGCCATGATCGGCCCCTCCTCGACATGATGCCGGTGCTCTCCGGCGCGCTGGCCTATGCGCTGCTCGGCGTGCTCGGGGTGGCCCTGGCCATCCCGCCCAATTACGCCAGCCCGGTGTTTCCCGCGGCCGGCCTGGCGGTGGCGCTGGTCCTGCGCTACGGCCAGCGCATGCTGCCCGGCATCTGGCTCGGCTCGCTGCTGCTCAACATCCAGATCGCCTGGCAGAACGGCAACCTCGGCCTGGCCAGCCTGGCGGTCGCCGCCACCATCGGCCTTGGCGCTGCGCTGCAGGCCTTCACCGCCGGCCGGCTGGTCGCCCGCCTGCAGGGCATGCACTGGCAGCGCCTGGAATCGGAAAAGGAGATCGCCCTCTTCCTCGCACTGGCCGGGCCGGCAGCCTGCCTGATCGGCGCCACGGTCGGCAGCGGCACGCTGCATGCGAGCGGCATCATCGACGCCAGCCAGGTCGTGTTCACCTGGTGGAACTGGTGGCTGGGCGACACCCTCGGCGTGCTCGTCTTCGCCCCGTTGACGCTGATGTTCCTCGACCGCCGGGAACGGCTGTGGCGCCGGCGGCGGGCGACCGTGGCGGTGCCCATGCTGATCGTGCTGAGCGTGCTGGCCGCCGCCTTCTTCGCCATGACCCGCTGGGAAACGCAGGAGCAGCGCAGCCGGATCGAGGAACACGGCCAGCGCCTGGCGCAGGCCATCGACCGGCGCCTGCTGGCCAATCAGGAAGCGCTGCAGTCGCTGCGCCGGCTGCTCGAGGTGCAGCCGGACATGAGCCAGGCCCGCTTCGAATACTTCGCCCGGATCACGCTGGCCGAGCATCCGGACATCCTGGCGCTGAGCTACAACGCCTACATCCGCCAGCCCGAGGCCCGCGTCGTCGTCGCGCGGATCGCCCCGCTCGACGGCAACCGGACGGCCTTTGGCGACAACCTGCTCGCCGATCCGCTGCGCCGCGACGCCATCGAACGGGCGATGCAGCGCGGCCGGCCCAGCATGACCGCGCCGCTGCAACTGGCCGAACACCGCACCGAGCCCCTCGGCGTGCTGAGCCTGCAGCCGGTGCAGCGCCAGCGCGGGCTGACGGCCAGCGGCGAACCGTCCGTGCTCGGTTTTGCCGGGGCGCTGATCAAGACCGACGAGATCGCCCGCAGCGCCGTCGGCGATCTGCTGCCGGCCGGCCTGGTGTTCCGTTTGAGCGACCGTGCGGCACCGGCCGAACGCCGCCTGCTGTTCGAGTCCAACGGCGCCCCGGCAGCGAGCGGGCACGCGTGGACCTGGCGGACGCAACTGCCCGTGGCCGACCGGCAATGGACGCTGGAGGTCTATCCGACCGAGGCCTACATCGAGGCGCAACGCTCGCTGCTGGCCTGGCTGGTCGGCATCATCGGCCTGGTCGTCGCGGCGCTGCTGCAGACGGTGCTGCTGGCGACCAGCGGCCGCAACGCCCAGATCAAGCGCCTGGTCGACGAGCAGACCGTCGACCTGCGCCACGCCAAGGATGCCGCCGATGCCGCCAACCTGGCCAAGAGCCAGTTCCTGGCGACGATGTCGCACGAAATCCGGACGCCGATGAACGGCATTCTCGGCATGGCCCAGCTGCTGCAGGACGACAGCCTGAGTCCGGGCGAGCGCCACGATTTCCTGCGCACCCTGATCAAGTCCGGCGAATCGCTGCAGGCGCTGCTCAACGACATCCTCGACCTGTCACGGGTCGAATCCGGCAAGCTGGAACTGCACCCGACCGCCTTCGACCCGGGCGAGATCCTCGAGGAAATGGCTTCGCTGTTCGCCGGCAACGCGCGGCAGAAGAAACTGGCCCTCGATACCCATTGGGAAGCCCCGGCCGACTGCGGCGGCTACAGCGCCGACGTGATCCGCCTGCGCCAGATGCTGTCGAACCTGATCAGCAATGCGATCAAGTTCACCGATATCGGCCGCATCCGGATCGAGGCGCGGGAAATCGTACGCCACGGCGACGACATCCGCCTCGAATTCTCGGTCACCGACACCGGCATCGGCATCGATGCCGACAAGCTGCCCCTGCTGTTCCAGCCCTTCGTCCAGGTCGATGCCTCCAACATGCGCCGCTTCGGCGGCGCCGGCCTGGGCCTGTCGATCGTCCGCCGGCTGGCCGAGTTGATGGGCGGCACAACCGGCGTCGACAGCCGGGTCGGCCACGGCTCGCGCTTCTGGTTCACGATCGGCGTCGTCCCGGCCAGCGCCGGTGCCGCCGCCCCCGCTGCCGCCCGGCCCGCGCCACGGCCGGCCGTGGCGACCGCGGTGCTGGTCGTCGAGGACAACCCGACCAACCGCAAGGTCACCGAGGTCATCCTGCAGCGCAAAGGATTCACCGTCTTCCACGCCGACCACGGCCAGGCGGCGGTCGACCTGATCGCCGGCGGCCTGGCCGTCGACCTGATCCTGATGGATTGCCAGATGCCGGTGCTGGACGGCTACGCCGCCACCCGCCTGATCCGCACCCTTGAAGAGCAGCGCGGCCAGGCGCGGCACCCGATCGTGGCGCTGACCGCCGGCGCCTTCGACGATGACCGGACCCACTGCCTGGAGGCCGGCATGGACGACTTCATCGCCAAGCCGATGGACATCGCCGAGCTCGATCGCGTGCTCGCCCGCTGGTACGACGCAGCGCCGCAAGGCTGAACCGCCGGCGCCAGCGAAACTTTCCCGGCGGCCGTCCGTCAAACCGCCCCCCCGCCCAAGGAGAACCCATGAATCCGGAAAACGCCATCCTGACCATCAGCCTGTTCGCAGCCTTCGCCGACGGTGCCAACGACGACCGCGAGCGCGAGCACATCCGCCGCTTCGCCGAAACGCTGGGCGCCGCCGCGCCCGACCTGCCGCGCCTGTACCAGGACGTGCTGCTGCGCCGGATCAAGCTGGCCGATGCGACGCAGGCGCTCGCCGATCTCGGCCAGCGCCAGTTCGCCTACGAGATGGCGGTCTGCGTCTGTGACGCCGACGGCGTGCAGGGCGACGGCGAGCGGCGCTTCCTGGCCGAGCTGAAGTCGCTGCTCGGGCTGGCCGGCGACCGCGAGAGCGGCGACTTCGAGCGCCAGGCCGACGAACTGGCTGATGCCGCCAGCTTCATTCCCGCCCGCCCCGCCGCGCCTTCCCGGCCGGCTGCCGCCCCGGCAGCCCCGATGGCGGCACAGCCGGCGGTCAGCGAAGCGGAGCTGGACAAGTCGATCCTCAACTATTCGATCCTCAACGGCGCACTGGAACTGCTGCCGCAGTCCTGGGCCTCGGTGGCAATCATTCCGCTGCAGATCAAGATGGTCTATCGCATCGGCAAGGCCTACGGCCACGAACTCGACCAGGGCCACATCAAGGAATTCCTGGCCACCGTCGGCGTCGGCCTGACTTCGCAGTACCTCGAACAGTTCGGCCGCAAGCTGCTCGGCGGCCTGCTCGGCAAGATGGCCGGCAAGACTGCCGGCGGCATCGGCCGCGCCGCCACCGGCGTCGCCTTCTCGTTCGCCAGCACCTACGCCCTCGGCCAGGTTGCCCGGCGTTACTACGCCGGCGGCCGGCAGATGAGCACGCAGCTGCTGCAGGACTCCTTCCAGCAACTGCTCGGCCCGGCCAAGCAGATGCAGACCCAGTACATGCCGCAGATCCAGCAGAAGGCGAACAGCCTGGACGCCGGCCAGATCATGGCCCTGGTGCGCGGTAACGGCGTCTGAGTCGCCGGGCGGGAGCGCAAGAATCGGGTTGCGCCCCCCGCCCCGGGCGGACGACACTGGCCGCAACACCACTCCGGTCTGCCTGCGATGAACGATGTCCGCCCCCTCCCCGACGCACTGCCATCCCCGATGGAGGCGCCATCCCGCCACTACGCGGTGGTCGCCCGCGCCATCGCCTACCTGCGCGCCACGGCGCCGCAGCAGCCGACGCTGGAACAGGTCGCGGCGGCAGTGCAGCTGAGCCCCTTCCATCTGCAGCGGCTGTTTTCCGAGTGGGCCGGCGTCTCGCCCAAGCGCTTCCTGCAATACCTGACCAAGGAGCACGCCAAACGCGAACTGACGCATGCCGGCGACCTGCTGGCGGTGGCCGACCGGGTCGGCCTGAGCGGCGGCGGCCGGCTGCACGACCTGATGATCAGCTGCGAGGCGCTGACGCCCGGCGAGATCAAGGCCGGCGGCCAGGGCGTGCGGATCGCCTGCGGTTTCGGGCCATCGCCCTTCGGCACCGCGCTGGTCGGCTGGACGGCCCGCGGCATCTGCCATGTCGCCTTCTGCAGCGGCGACGAGGCGGCGCGGCAGGCGGAACTGGCCAGCCTGTGGCCGCAGGCAACCCTGGCGCGCGACGACGCGCAGGCGGCGGCGCTGCTGGACAAGATCTTCCCGGGCACGGCGCCGGCCGCGCCGCTGCACCTGCTGCTGCGCGGCACCAATTTCCAGATCAAGGTCTGGGAGGCGCTGCTGCGCTGTCCACCCGGCCGGGTACTGTCCTATGGCAACCTGGCCGGCCGCATCGGCGCCCCGAACGCGGCGCGTGCCGTCGGCAGCGCCCTGGCCGCCAACACCATCGGCTTCCTGATCCCCTGCCACCGGGTCGTCCGCGAATCCGGCGAGGTCAGCCACTACCGCTGGGGCAGCGAGCGCAAGCTGGCCATGCTCGGCTGGGAAGCGGCGATGGCTGCCGGCGCGGACGACCACTGAGCCGCCAGCGGGCCGCTGCGCATTCTTGCGTATTCCCCGCCCCGCGGGCTTTGCCCATAATCCACCCATGACTTCGCGCCTTCCGCTGACGCCGCCGCCCCCACCGGTCTGGCACGCCGAGCTGCGACTCGGCTTCGCCCGCCGCGGCGAACGCACGGTGCTGCGCGACAACCGCCATGCCGGCCCGCTGCGCGTGCAGAAGGCGCTGTACCCGGAGGGCGACGCGGTCTGCCAGGCGCTGCTGTTGCACCCGCCCTCCGGCATCGCCGGCGGCGACCACCTGAACATCGACATCGCCGTCGAGACCGCGGCGCACGCGCAACTGACGACGCCCGGTGCCGGCAAGTGGTACCGCTCGGCCGGTGCCGACGCGTCGCAGACGGTGACGCTGAACGTCGGCGCCGGCGCGACGCTGGAATGGCTGCCGCAGGAGAGCATCGTTTTCGCCGGCGCCCGGGCGCGCACGACGACCCGGATTGCGCTGGCCGCCGACAGCCGTTTCATCGGCTGGGACATCCTGTGCCTGGGCCGCGCCGCCGCCGGCGAGCGTTTCACCCACGGCCGGGTCGACCTGGCGTGCCGCATCGAGCGCGCCGGCCAGCCGCTGTGGCTCGAACGCGGCGGTTTTGCCGGCGGCGACCCGATGCTCCATAGCCCGGCTGGCTGGGCCGGCGCCAGCGTCTGCGGCACGCTGCTGTGCACTTTCCCCGAACTGCCGCAACAGGCCGCCGCCCTGCTCGAACGCTGCCGCGCCGTGGCCCCGGCCGACGGCGCCGCGCATGCGCTGAGCGCCCTGCCCGGCCTGCTCGTCGCCCGCTATCTCGGCGCCAACGGCGAAGCCGCCCGGTTGTGGTTCGCCGAACTGTGGGCGATCTTGCGCCCGGCCTGCGCCGGCCGCCCGGCCGTCATCCCGCGCATCTGGCATACCTGAGCCGGCGCGTGCCGCCCCGGCGATACGGCGAGAAGCTCGCCGGCGTGCCGCCGCCCTCTCCGCGGCAGCCCCGATCGGTTACCCTTCACACTTTTGCCAAATGCTAGCGAGGATGTCATGCCGGTAATCGAAGTCCGTCACCCCCTGGTCAAACACAAGATCGGCCTGATGCGCGAAGGCGACATCAGTACCAAGAAATTCCGCGAGCTGGCCGCCGAGCTGGCGCGGCTGCTGACCTACGAGGCCTGCGCCGATTTCGAACTGGAAACGGTCACCATCGAAGGCTGGGCCGGGCCGGTCGAGATCGACCAGATCAAAGGCAAGAAAGTGACCGTGGTGCCCATCCTGCGCGCCGGCATCGGCATGCTGGACGGCGTGCTCGACCTGATTCCCAACGCCAAGGTCAGCGTCGTCGGCATCGCCCGCAACCACGAGACGCTGGCGCCCGAGCCGTATTTCGAGCGCTTCGTCGGCCAGCTGGACGAGCGTCTGGCGATGATCATCGACCCGATGCTGGCCACCGGCGGTTCGCTGATGGCCACCGTGGACATGCTCAAACGCAAGGGCTGCAAGCACATCAAGGCGCTGGTGCTGGTCGCCGCACCGGAGGGCGTCGCGGCCATGACGGCGGCCCACCCGGACGTCGAAATCTACACCGCCGCCGTCGACAGCCATCTCAACGAACTCGGCTACATCATTCCCGGCCTCGGCGACGCCGGCGACAAGATTTTCGGGACCAAGGAAGCATGAGCGCGACGCCAGCACCCACCTGGCGCACGGCCCTGGCCGGCGCCCAGATCCTCTTCGTCGCCTTCGGCGCGACCGTTCTGGTGCCGCTGTTGACCGGCCTCAATCCCAGCCTGGCGCTGCTCGGCGCCGGCATCGGCACGCTGATCTTCCAGGCCTGCACCAAACGCCAGGTGCCGATCTATCTCGGCTCCAGCTTCGCCTTCATCGCCCCGGTCATCTATTCGGTGCAGACCTGGGGCATGAAT
>DASUZG010000193.1:0-7605 GCA_036376995.1 Azonexus sp.
GAGAACATCGGCTGCATCGTCATCACCGGCAATGACAAGGCCTTCGCCGCCGGCGCCGACATCGGCGCGATGAAGGACTACGACTACATGCACGCCTACAAGAACGACTACATCACCAACGGCTGGGAGCGCATCAAGACCGCCCGCAAGCCGGTGATCGCCGCCGTGGCCGGCTACGCCCTGGGCGGCGGCTGCGAGATGACGATGATGTGCGACATGATCTTCGCCGCCGACACGGCGAAATTCGGCCAGCCGGAAATCAAGTTGGGCACCATGCCCGGTCTCGGTGGTTCGCAGCGCCTGCCGCGCGCCGTCGGCAAGGCCAAGGCGATGGACATGTGCCTGACGGCGCGGATGATGGATGCCGCCGAAGCCGAACAGTCCGGCCTGGTCGCCCGCATCTATCCGGCGGCCGACCTGCTCGACGAGACGCTGAAGGCCGCCGCCACCATCGCCAACTTCTCGCTGCCGGTGGTGATGATGATCAAGGAGTCGGTCAATCGCGCCTACGAGTCGTCCTTGAACGAAGGCCTGCTGTTCGAGCGCCGCGTCTTCCATTCCACTTTCGCCCTCGAAGACCAGAAGGAAGGCATGGCCGCCTTCGTCGAGAAGCGCAAGCCGAGCTTCAAGAACCGCTGAGCGCGGCCGGCGGCGCGGTAGACTCGGGCTTTTGCCCTGCCCGCCGCCATGCACCTGTTCGTCGATATTTCCAGCCACGGCTTCGGCCATCTGGCGATCACCGCGCCGGTGCTGAACGCCCTGGCCGGCATGCGGCCGGAACTGCGGCTGACGATCCGCAGCCGGCTGCCGCCGGCCAAGCTGCGCCAGCGCATCCATCCGCCGTTCGACCTGATCGCCGAAGCCAGCGACTTCGGCTACGTGATGATCGACGCCACGCGCATCGACCGCGAAGCCAGCGCCGCCGCCTACCGTCAGGCCCATGCCGGCTGGGCGGCCCGCGTCGCGGCGGAAGCCGACTTTCTCGCCGGACTGCGGCCCGACCTGGTGCTGACCAACGTCAGCTATCTGCCGCTGGCTGGCGCCGCCCGCGCCGGCCTGGCCGCCGCCAGCCTCTGTTCGCTCAATTGGGCCGACCTGTTCGCCCACTTCTTCGGCCAGGAAGCCTGGGCCGCCCCGATCCACGCCGAGATGGTGGCCGCCTACCGTTCGGCGGCGGCCTTCCTGCGCGTGACGCCGGGCATGGCGATGACGGCGCTGGACAACGTGCGCCCGGTCGGCCCGGTCGCCGCCATCGGCCGCCGCCACGATCTCGGCCTCGGTGGACAGAAGGCGGTGCTGGTCGCCATGGGCGGCATCGCCCACCGCCTGCCGGTGGACGACTGGCCGCGCCTGCCCGGCATCCGCTGGCTGGTGCCGGCGGACTGGCGCTGCCGCCATCCCGACGCGCGGGTCGCGGAGGAATTCGGTCTCGCGTTCACCGACCTGCTGCGCTCGGTCGATACGGTGCTGACCAAGCCCGGCTACGGCACCTTCACCGAGGCTGCCGCCAACGGTACGCCGGTGCTGTACCAGCGGCGCGACGACTGGCCGGAACAGGACTGTCTGATCGACTGGCTGGCGCAGCACGGCCGCTGCCGCGAAATCGGGGCCGAGGCCCTGCAGAAGGGGGACCTGGCGCAGGCGCTGGCGGCCCTGTGGGCACAGCCGCCGCTGGCTGCGCCGGCGCTCGACGGCGCCGTCCAGGCGGCGGCGCTGTTGCTGGAGCTGGCGGCGGCCCGCTGAGCCGCCGGCCGGCTCAGAACTGCCAGCCGAAGCGCTTGAGCAGATTGCCGGTTTCGCACACCGGCAGGCCCATGACGCCGGTGTAGCTGCCGGCCAGGTATTCGACGAACAATCCGGCCCGGCCCTGGATGCCGTAGGCCCCGGCCTTGTCCATCGGCTCGCCGCTCATCACGTAATGGCGGATTTCCTGCTCGTCGAGCGTGCGAAAACGCACTTCACTGGACGACAGCACGTATTCGATGCGCCCCAGGTGGGCGACGGCGACTCCGGTCAGCACGCGGTGCGTCTGCCCCGACAGGCGGCGCAGGATGTTGGCGGCATCGGCGGTATCGACCGGCTTGCCGATGATCTCGCCGCGGAATTCGAGGGTCGTGTCGGCGGCCAGCACCGGGCGCGGCGGCAGGCGCCGCTCGCCGACGATGCGCAGGCCGTGCTCGGCCTTGGCCCGGGCGACGCGCTCGACATAGACCACCGGGTCTTCGCCGGGGCGCGGCGTCTCGTCGGTCTCGATGTCGGCCCGCGAGCCTTCGCGGAACAGCACGGTGTCGAAGGCAATGCCGATCTGGGTCAGGAGCTCGCGCCGGCGCGGGCTGCGGGAGGCTAGGTAAAGGCGCATGACAATAGTGTACACGGACGACGGGGAAGACGGGACGGCAATCCGGACTTCACCCTTCGCGGTGGTAGGGGTGGTTCTTCAGCACGCTGACGGCGCGGTACAGCTGTTCGCACAGCAGCAGCCGGGCCATGCCGTGCGGCAGGGTCAGGCTGGACAGGCGCAGGCGGTCGTCGGCCTGCTGCTTGAACTCCTCGTCGAGGCCGTCGGCGCCGCCGATCAACAGCGCCACGTCGCGGCCGTCCTGCATCCAGGCTTCGAGCCGGCGGGCCAGCTTCAAGGTGGTCAGGTCGTCGCCCTTCTCGTCGAGCACCACGATCCGGCTGCCGCCGGCGAGGACTTCGCGGATGCGCGTCTTCTCGGCGGCCAGCAGCTGTTCGCGGGTTTTCGAGCCGCGCGGCTCGGGCTTGATCTCGCTGACCGTCAGCGGCAGTTCGCGCGGCATGCGCTTCAGGTATTCGGCACAGCCGTCATTGACCCAGGCGGGCTGGCGATGACCGACGGCCAGCACGCACAGCTTCATTCGCCGGCAGCCTGCTCCGCCGCCTTGCGCCGCTGGGCCGGCGTCGTCTGCCACAGCTCTTCGAGGTTGTAGTACTGGCGCACCGTCGGTTGCATGACATGGACCACGATGTCGCCGAGGTCGACCAGCACCCATTCGCCGGCCTCTTCGCCTTCGGTGGAGAGCACTTCGGCGCCGGCTTCGCGCACCTTGTCCTGGACGCTCTGGGCCAGGGCCTTGACCTGGCGGTTGGAATCGCCGGTGGCGATGACCAGGCGATCGAACATCGAGGTCAGCTTGGTGGTGTTGATGACTTCGATGTCCTTGCCCTTGATGTCCTCGAGGGCGTTGACGACGATTTTCTGCAGCTTGCGTATGTCCATTAGGGATTTCTGTAGAGGGAGTGAATCTGAATATAGTCGAGTACGTCGCCCGGCAGCAAGTAGCGGGCCGAACGGCCGGCGGCCAGCAACTGGCGGATCTGCGTGGCCGACACGGCCAGCTGCGTCATCGCGAACGTGACGATGCGCCCGGCCGGCGCCGTCTTCAGCGGCGCCGCCTCGGCCGTGCGGCGGGCGGCGAATTCGGCGGCCAGCGCCGGCGGCAGGCTGGCTTCGTCGACCGGAAAACCGGGCCGGTGCGAGACGGCCAGGTGCGCCAGGGCGAACAGTTCGCGCCAGCGGTGCCAGTCGGCCAGCCCGGCGAAGGCGTCGGCGCCGACCAGCAGCACCAGCGGCTGCGCCGGGCCGAGTTCGGCGCGCAGGCGTTCGAGCGTATGCACCGTGTAGCTCGGCGCGGCGGCTTCGACTTCGGCGGCATCGACGGCAAAACGGGGATTGCCGGCGGTGGCCAGGCGGACCATGGCCAGGCGCTGGCCGGCGGTGACCTGCGGCTGCCCGCGGTGCGGCGGCTGGCCGGCGGGAATCCAGCGCACGCCGCCCAGCGCCAGCTCATCGATGGCTTCCTCGGCCAGCCGCAGGTGGCCGACGTGCACCGGATCGAAAGTGCCGCCGAAGAGGCCGAGCGGCTCAGACAATTTCGGAAATGCCGAAGATGTCCCGGTAGCTGGCGTAGAAGCTGGCGAAAATCGCCGGGGCCATGACCAGCGCCATGAACACGATCAGCAGCGAGCTGACGAAGCTGGCCGCGCCGGGCAGCACCACCAGCAGCAGGCCGAGCAGGACGCCGGGCACGACGCCGACGACCAGCAGCAGTGCCGCGCCGTAGGCCAAGAAGGCCCGCCAGTTCATCCAGCAGGCGACGAAACTGAAGAACAGCGCCTTGCCCAGCGGCTGCCGGTGCCAGGCCGCCAGCATCGGAGCGAACCACCAGGCCATCAGCACCGGCACCAGCAGTACCAGCACGAACAGGGCCGACAGCGTGAAGTCGGCGTCCTCGACCGCCGCCCGTTCGGCGCGGCTGGAGGCCAACATGTAGCGCAACAGGTCGCCGCCGTCGATCAGTGCCGACAGGCCGAGAATCCCCAGCGTCGCCACTAGGTACAGGGCGCCGAGCGCCAGCAGCGTGCGCGTGTTTTCGCGCAGGCCGCCGTACAGCGTCTGGATGCCGACCGGCTGGCCGCGCTCGAGGTTGCGCGCCGCCTGCATCAGCCCGACCGACAGGCCGGGAATGACCAGCGAGGCGGCGAAGGCACCGATCACCGGCAGCACGTTGAGGAAGATCACGGTGAACCAGTAGATCACCACCAGCAGCGCCAGGATCGGCGGATTGCGGCGGAAGATGGCGAAGCCGCCGGCCAGCCAGCGCCAGCCCTCGGCGGAGGATACGGTCTGGGCGCGCACGGCCTAGGTCCCTTCGAAGATGTCGCGGTAGGAGGCGTATACCGCACCGGAAAAGATCGGCAGCAGCAGCAACAGGCCGAGAAACAGCGGCAGCATGGCGAAGAACAGCGCGACGAGCAGGAAAATGCCGAAAATGCACATCACCATCCAGTTCTTGGCGCCGGCCTCGAAGCTGGCACGCATCGCGGCGGCCGGCTTCATGTCGTGGAACAGCACCAGCACCGGGGCGAACCAGGTGGCCATGATGACCGGCACCGACAGCACCAGCACCAGCAGGCCGGCCAGCATGATGCCGCCGAAGGCGACGCCGAAGCCGGCGACGCGGCCGGTGACGACACCGCCGAGGATGCCGCCGCTGACCAGCAGGAACGCGAGGAAGGCGAGGCCGAAGACGCTGGCCGCGTAGATCACGCCGACCATCACCAGCGGCCCGGCGCTGCGCCGGAAGCCGACGAACAGGTCGGCGATCTGCGCTTCGCCGCCGGTCGCCAGCTGGCGGGAGATCTGGAACATGCCGGCGCCGAACAGCGGCACCAGCAGGTGGGCGGCGACCTGGCCGAAGAAGGGGACGATCGAGATGGCCATCAGCATGACCAGCAACAACACCGTGCAGCCGATCCAGACGCCGGGGTTGACGAGAAACAGCGCCCAGCCCTGCTGCAGCCAGTCGAAGCAGGCGCCGGCATCGACTTCGCGGCTTTCGCCCTTGAACGGCGCCGGGTCGAGCGGAAAAACGGTGGATTCGGTCATGCGCGGGATGCTAACGGGGGAGCGCCGCCGGGGCAAGGCGAAAGCCTTCCAGCAAGCGTCGGAAATGTTCGGGGTCCTTGACCGTCACCACCGCCCCGGGGCGCGGCAAATGCCGCGCTTCCAGGCGCAGCAGCCAGAAGCGCAGCGCTGCCGCCCGCCGCAGCACCGGCCAGGCCGCCACCTCGGCTTCGGTCAGCGGACGGACGCTGCGATAGCCGGTCACCAGCTCAGCCAGCGTCGCGTCGGAAAAACACCAGTCGTTGGCGACCACGGCCAGGTCGAGCAGCAGGCAGTCGGCGCCGGCGAAATAGAAGTCGAGCACGCCGCTCGGCCGGCCGGCATCCCACAGCACATTGTCGCGGAACAGGTCGGCGTGGATGATGCCGCGCGGCAGGCGGGAGAGGTTTTGCGCCGCCTGGAAGGCCAGTTCGTCCTGCAGCAGGGCCGCTTCGCCAGAATTCAGATGCGGCAGCAGCAAGGCGCCGGTCGCCCGGCACCAGTCGGCACCGCAGGGATTGGCCGGCGGATCGGGGAAATCGGCCGCCGCCGCATGCAGTTCGCCGAGCAGGCGGCCGACGGCACGGCATTGCCCGGCATCCGCCTCTTCGATGGCGCGGCCCGGCAGGCAGCTCAATAGCGCCGCCGGTTTGCCGGCGAGCAGACGCCAGCGCTGGCCCGCGGCATCGGCCAGCGGCCGTGGACAGGGCAGACCGCGGCCGGCCAGGTGATCCTGCAGTGCCAGGTAGAAATCGAGGTCGGCGGTGGCGATGCGCTCGAACAGCGTGAGCACGAAACGGCCGGCGGCCGTGGTCACGAAGTAGTTGGAGTTCTGCATGCCGGCCGCGATGCCGGCATAGTCGCGCAACTCGCCGAGGCCCAGCGGTTGCAGCCAGGCGGCGAGTTCCTCACGCCCGACCGTGGTATAGACGGACAAGGCTTACCAGCTGTGAATGATCCACATCGGCGGGCGCACCGGATTGGGCGAAATCTCGGTTTCGAGGAAGACGCCGTCGCCCTGGCGGTCGACCAGGTAGTAGGGCTTGCCGACGGCCGGCGTGACCTTGACCATGTACAGCTTGCCGCGCAGCCGGTACTCCTCGCGCGTTTCGCGCTCGGCCTTGACGATGGTCACTTCCGGCTCGAGCGCGGCGTCGAAGGCCTCCATGCCCGGCGGCGGAGGCGGCACGGCCGGCAGCGGCTGCGTGGCGGGCTGCTGGGCCCAGGCCGGCAGGGCGGCGAGCAGCAGGAGGGGAAGAAGGCGGCGCATGCGGGTTTCCTTGGTTGTTTTGTGCCGATTTTATTACAGGTTGAGCAGCAGTTCGCGCTCGTTGGGCAAGGGCCCGAAGGGGCGCGCCTCGTAGTGCTTGAAGATGGCCTCGACCACCTGCTCCGGCTCGTCGATCAGCTGGATCAGGTCCATGTCTTCCGGATCGACCAGCTTCTCCTCGACCAGGCGCTCGCGGAACCAGTCGAGCAGGCCCTTCCAGAAGTCGGAACAGACGAGGATCAGCGGAATCTTGCGCGCCTTGCCGGTCTGGATCAGCGTCAGCGCCTCCATCAGTTCGTCCAGCGTGCCGAAGCCGCCGGGCATCACGACGTAGGCGCTGGCGAAGCGGACGAACATGTACTTGCGCGCGAAGAAATGGCGGAAGGTCTGCGAGATGTCCTGGTAGGGATTGTTCGACTGCTCGTGCGGCAGCTGGATGTTCAGCCCGACCGACGGCGACTTGCCGTGGAAGGCGCCCTTGTTGGCCGCTTCCATGATCCCCGGACCGCCGCCGGAAATCACCGAGAAGCCCGAATCCGACAGCAGCCGGGCAGTTTTTTCGGTCAATTCGTAGTACGGCGTACCTTCCTTGACGCGGGCGCTGCCGAACACGGTCACCGCCGGCTTGATCGCCGCCAGGCGCTCAGTCGCCTCGACGAACTCTGACATAATGCCGAAGATCCGCCAGGACTCCCGGGCCGAGGCTGTCTGCATCAGCGCCTCGGATTCCACGCCCATCACCAGTTTTTCGCTTTCCGTCACGTCTCATGCCCCTCTTGTTGTTGGTGGACGGCTCGTCCTACCTTTATCGCGCGTTCCATGCCCTGCCCGACCTGCGCAACCAGGCAGGAGAGCCGACGGGCGCCATCTATGGCGTCCTGAACATGCTACGTCGTCTGGAAAGCGACTACAAGGCCGACTACAAGGC
>DASUZG010000194.1:0-4248 GCA_036376995.1 Azonexus sp.
ATCGTGCTGATCGAGCACGACATGGGCGTCGTCATGGACATCTCCGACCGCGTCGTGGTGCTCGACTACGGCAAGAAGATCGGCGACGGCGTGCCGGACGAAGTGAAGAACAACGAAGACGTGATCAAGGCCTATCTGGGCGCCGGTCACTAAGGAGACGGGACATGGAATTTTTCTTCGAAGTCCTGATCGGCGGCCTGCTCTCGGGGGTCATGTACGCCCTGGTCGCCCTCGGGTTCGTGATGATCTACAAGGCCTCCGGTGTGTTCAACTTCGCCCAGGGGGCGATGGTGTACCTGGCCGCGCTCTCGGTCGTCGGCTGCATGGAGAAAGGGGCGCCGCTGTGGCTGGCGATCATTTTGGCCTTCGCCATCATGACCGCGTTCGGCATCGCCACCGAGAAGTTCGTGCTGAGAAAGCTCGTGAACCAGCCGCCGATCGCGCTGTTCATGGCCACCATCGGTCTGGCCTTCTTCATCGAGGGCCTGGCACCGATGATCTTCGGCAGCGAGCCGCGGGCGCTCGACCTCGGCATTGTCGATGAGCCGATTCCCTGGATCCTCGACAACTGGAACATGGTCATCTCGAAGTTCGACCTCGTTGCCGCCGGCGTCGCCGCCGTGCTGGTCGGAACGCTGGCCCTGTTCTTCCAGTACACCCGCGTCGGCCGCG
The DNA here is from genome assembly GCA_036376995.1 of Azonexus sp. Classification (GTDB taxonomy): domain Bacteria; phylum Pseudomonadota; class Gammaproteobacteria; order Burkholderiales; family Rhodocyclaceae; genus Azonexus. Next base: position 673 of record DASUZG010000194.1, read on the forward strand.
CCCTGCGGGCGGTCGCCGACGACCACCAGGCGGCGCTGTCGATCGGCATTCCGCTGCAGCACATCTGGGCCATCGTCTGGGGCGTCGCCGGGTTCGTCGCGCTGGTCGCCGGCATGATGTGGGGCGCCCGCAACGGCGTTCAGTTCGCGCTCACCTTCACCGCGCTGAAGGCGCTGCCGGTGCTGATCCTCGGCGGCTTCACCTCGGTTCCCGGGGCGATCGTCGGCGGCCTGATCATCGGCGCCTCGGAAAAGCTCGCTGAAATCTACATTCCGCCGGTGATGCAGGGCCTGTTTGGCGGCAATTTCGGCGGCATCGAAGGCTGGTTCCCGTATGTCCTGGCGCTGCTCTTCCTGCTGGTCCGGCCCGAAGGCCTGTTCGGCGAAAAGCACATCGACCGCGTGTAAGAGGGGATAGCACACCATGTTTTACCGTGAAGCCGGTCAGTTCAAGACCACCTACGCCGCCGACCAGCAACTGTTTCCGATCCGCCAGGACCGGATCGGCGTCATCACCCTGCTCGCCATCGCCTTTCTCGGCGTACCGCTGGTCGCCAGCGAATACTGGTTCTCGGCGATCCTGATCCCGTTCCTGATCTTCGCGCTGGCGGCGCTCGGGCTCAACATCCTGACCGGTTACGCCGGCCAGCTGTCGCTCGGCTCCGCGGCCTTCATGGCGGTCGGGGCGTATGCCGCCTACAACTTCCAGCTGCGCGTCGAGGGCATCCCGATCCTGGTCTCCTTCCTCTGCGGCGGCCTGACCGCCGCCGCCGTCGGCATCCTGTTCGGCCTGCCCAGCCTGCGCATCAAGGGCTTCTACCTGGCGGTGGCGACGCTGGCCGCGCAGTTCTTCATCGTCTGGTGCCTGACCAAGTTCCCGTGGCTGTCGAACAACTCGTCGTCCGGCGTGATCTCGACGCAGCAGCTGATCATCTTCGGCTACGAGCTGAGGACGCCGGTCGAGAAGTACCTGCTGGTGCTGTCCATCGTTGTCGTCATGGCGCTGGCCGCCAAGAACATGGTCCGCTCGTCGACCGGCCGGGCCTGGATGGCGGTGCGCGACATGGACGTGGCGGCCTCGGTGATCGGCATCCGCCTGATGCCGACCAAGCTGCTGGCTTTCGCCGTCAGTTCCTTCTACTGCGGCGTCGCCGGCGCGCTGTACGCCTTCTGCTACCTCGGCTCGGTCGAGCCGGACGGCTTCTCGCTGGAAATGTCGTTCCGGATCCTGTTCATGATCATCATCGGCGGTGTCGGGTCGATCATGGGCAGCTTCCTCGGCGCGGCCTTCATCCTGCTGCTGCCGATCTTCCTCGACGTCGCCCTGCCGTTGTTCGCCGAGCTGTTCGGCTTGCCCTTTTCCAGCGCCACCGTGTCGCACATCCAGATCCTGGTGTTCGGTGCGCTGATCATGTTCTTCCTGATCGTCGAGCCGCACGGGCTGGCCCGTCTGTGGCAGATCGCCAAGGAGAAGCTGCGTCTGTGGCCGTTCCCGCACTAGTGCCCGGAATGACTGTAGTTGGCGCGGTGGGGCCCCGCCGTGCCGTTGTACTAACTGGAGGAGACATTCAATGATTAAAAGCTTCAAGCCCGCCGTCGCCGCTGTCGCGGTTTCCCTCGCCATGCTGTCCCAGACGGCGGCCGCCGCGGAAGAGCAGTTCTTCCCGATCCCCGGCTACCGCGTCGGCCCCTACGGCGCCAACGGCCAGTCCTTCTACGGCGGTTTCATCGACTATCTGACCTACGTGAACCTGAAGGAAAAGGGCGTCAACGGCGTCGCGCTGACCCATGAGGAATGCGAGACCGAGTACAACAACGCCAAGGGCGTCGAGTGCTACGAGCGCCTGAAGTCGAAGGCCGGCAAGTCGTCCGGCCCGATCCACACGATGTCCACCGGCATTTCCTACGCGCTGATCGACAAGTCGGCGCAGGACAAGCTGCCGCTGGCCATGATGGGCTACGGCCGCACCGACGCGGTGGACGGCTCGGTCTTCCCCTACGCCTTCCCGCTGGTCACCACCTACCAGATGCAGGCCTCGGCCATCGTCAAGTTCCTCAAGGAGAAGGAAGGCGGCAACCTGGCCGGCAAGAAGATCGTCTACCTGTACCACGACTCCGCCTACGGCAAGGAAGCCATCGTCGCGATGGAAGCCGAGGCCTCGCTGAACAAGTTCACGCTGGTGCAGATTCCGGTCGCCCACCCGGGCAACGAGCAGGGCGCCCAGTGGCTGAAGATCCGCCAGGAGAAGCCCGACTACGTGGTGTTCTGGGGCTGGGGCGTGATGAACCAGACGGCGCTGAAGGCCGCCCAGAAGGTCGGCTACCCGCGCGAGAAGATGATCGGCTCGTGGTGGACCGGTTCCGAGGAAGACGTCGTGCCGGCCGGCGACGCCGCCAAGGGCTACATGGCGGCGACCTGGAACGTCGCCGGCAAGCAGGTGCCGCTGATCGCCGACATCGAGAAGGTGGTCTACGGCGCCGGCAAGGGCAACCTGCAGGATAAGTCGAAGATCGGCACCATCCTGTACAACCGCGGCGTGTCGGCCGCCGTGCTGTCGGTCGAGGCGATCCGCAAGGGCCAGGAGAAGTACGGCAAGGGCAAGGCGCTCAACGGCGAGCAGACGCGCTGGGCGCTGGAGAACCTGAACATCACCGAGGCCCGCCTGAAGGCCGTCGGCGCCACCGACCTGCTGCCGGAAATCAAGACCTCCTGCGACAACCACGAGGGCTCCGGCAAGGTGAAGATCCAGCAGTGGGACGGCGCCAAGTGGGTGCCGGTGTCCGGCTGGATCGAGGGCAACAAGGGGCTGATCCACCCGCTGTTCCAGGCGTCCGCCAAGCAGTACGCCAAGGAAAAGGGCATCACGCCGCGTGACTGCTCGAAGGAAAAATAAGCGAGAGAGTGGGGAGGCGAGGGGGCGACCCCTCGCCATCTGCCAGTTTCCACGCACCGGGAACCGCTATGACTACGCAAACTGCCGCCACTGCGCCTGACAATTACCTGAGCATCAACAACATCGAGGTCATCTACGACCACGTGATCCTGGTGCTCAAGGGTGTCTCGCTGAACGTGCCGAAAGGCAAGATCGTCGCCTTGCTGGGCGCCAACGGCGCCGGCAAATCGACGACCCTGAAGGCCATCTCCAACCTGCTGCGCGCCGAGCGCGGCGACGTGACCAAGGGCTCGGTCGAGTACAAGGGCGACCGCATCGACCAGCTGACGCCGAACGAACTGGTCAAGCGCGGCGTCATCCAGGTCATGGAAGGCCGCCACTGCTTCGGCCACCTGACCATCGAGGAAAACCTGCTGACCGGCGCCTATACCCGCTCCATTTCGCGCGGCGAGCTGAAGGACAGCCTGGAGAAGGTGTACCACTACTTCCCGCGCCTGAAGACGCGGCGCACCTCGCAGGCCGGCTACACCTCGGGCGGCGAACAGCAGATGTGCGCCATCGGCCGGGCGCTGATGGCCAAGCCGGAGATGATCCTGCTCGACGAGCCGTCGATGGGCCTGGCGCCGCAGATCGTCGAGGAAATCTTCGAGATCGTGAAGGACCTGAATTCGCGCGAGAACGTC
>DASUZG010000195.1:0-2724 GCA_036376995.1 Azonexus sp.
GTTCTCGGCCAGTTCGCCGACCGAGCGCACGCGGCGGTTGCCGAGGTGGTCGATGTCGTCGATGTCGCCGCGGCCGTTGCGCAGGTCGACCAGGATCTTGATCACTTCGACGATGTCGCGCGGCGACAGGGTCAGCTGCTCACGCACTTCGACATTGGCGCCGAGCGGCTTGATCTTGGCCGACAACGCCTCGGCGTCGGCAACGGTCATGTTCTCGCACAGGGCGCGCGGGCCATAGGGCAGCAGGCCCACCAGGTCCTGAATGGCGGCCAGCGGGAAGCCGGAGCCTTCGGCCAGATTCTTCAGCGCCGCTTCGGCGCGCGAAGCGAGGCCCTTGACCATCACCTTGTGTTCGATGACGTCGGGGCGGCCCAGGCGGCGGTTGAACTTCATGCGGCCGACGCCGGACAGGTCGTAGCGCTCGTCGGAATAGAACAGACCGTTGAACAGGATCTCGACGGCTTCCTCGGTCGGCGGCTCGCCCGGACGCATCATGCGGTAGATGGCGATGCGGGCAGCCTGACGGGTGGCGGTTTCGTCGGCGCGCAGGGTGTTGGAGATGAAGGCACCGCGGTCGAGTTCGTTGGTGTACAGCGTCTCGATCGTGGCGATGCCGGCTTCGCGCAGCTTGGCGAGCAGCGTTTCGGTGATTTCGTCGTTGGCGTTGGCCACGACTTCACCGGTCGCGGTGTCGATAATGTTCTTGGCGATCACGCGGCCGAGGATGAAGTCTTCCGGCACGGCGATCTGCTGCAGGCCGGCAGCACCGATGTCACGGATATGCTTGGCGGTGATGCGCTTGTCCTTGGCGACGAGGACCTTGCCGTCCGGGGCCACGAAGTCGAAGCGGGCGATTTCGCCGCGCAGACGCTCGGGCACCAGCGTGAACTGGACGTTCTCCCTGCTCAGCAGGAAGGTGTCGAAATCGAAGAACTCGGCCAGGATCTCCTCGGCCGACATGCCGATGGCCTTGAGCAGCGCGGTGACCGGCATCTTGCGACGACGGTCGACGCGGAAGAACAGCGTGTCCTTGGGATCGAATTCGAAGTCCAGCCAGGAGCCGCGGTAGGGAATCACGCGGGCCGAGAACAGCAGCTTGCCGGAGCTGTGGGTCTTGCCGCGATCGTGCTCGAAGAAGACGCCCGGCGAGCGGTGCAGCTGGGAGACGATGACGCGCTCGGTACCGTTGATGACGAAGGAACCGTTGGTGGTCATGAGCGGAATCTCGCCCATGTAGACTTCCTGCTCCTTGACTTCCTTCACCGTATCCGGTGCTTCGCGGTCCATGATCACCAGGCGGACGCGGGCGCGCAGCGAGGAGGCGAACGTCAGGCCGCGCTGCTGGCATTCGGTAACGTCGAAGGCCGGTTCGCCGAGCATGTAGCTGACGAACTCGAGGCGGGCGTTGCCGGAATGCGAAACGATCGGGAAGATCGAGGTAAACGCTGCCTGCAGGCCTTCGTTCTTGCGCTTCTCGGCAGGAATTTCGGCCTGCAGGAAAGCGGTGAAGGATTCGAGCTGGGTGGCAAGCAGGAAGGGCACGTCAAGCACGCTGGCGCGCTTGGCGAAGCTCTTGCGGATGCGTTTCTTCTCGGTGAAGGAGTAAGTCATGGTAACTCCGTGAGGATAAAGTCAAACGTAGAACCTGTCGAAACAGGCAAACGCAAACGCGCTCTCCTCCCTGGCGGGAAAGAGGAAAGCTGCGTTTGCGTTTGCCGGTGGGCGATATTCAAGTTCGTTTTTTCGGGTCGGTGAAACCTGTCGTACAAAGCACAAAAGGGCTGGCGGAAAACCGCCAGCCCGCAAACTGCAAGTCGATTACTTGACTTCGACCTTGGCGCCCGCGTCTTCCAGCTGCTTCTTGAGGGCTTCGGCGTCGGCCTTGGAAATGCCTTCCTTGACCGGCTTCGGAGCGCCGTCGACGAGGTCCTTGGCTTCCTTCAGGCCCAGGCCGGTGACGGCACGGACGACCTTGATGACTTCGACCTTCTTGTCGCCGGCGGCAGCCAGGACAACGGTGAACTCGGTCTGCTCTTCGGCAGCGGCGGCAGCGCCACCACCGGCCGGGCCGGCGACGGCGACGGCAGCGGCGGAAACGCCGAACTTCTCTTCGAATGCCTTGACCAGGTCATTCAGGTCCATCACGGTCATGGAGCCAACGGCTTCCAGGATGTCTTCTTTGCTAATTGCCATTTCAATAAACTCCTAAATCAGTTCGTATGCGGTAGGGATCAAGCGGCGGCGCCTTCGCGCTGCGCTGCCAGCGCGCCCAGGGCACGGGCAAAGCCGGACACCGGAGCCTGCATGACAAACAGCAGCTTGGAGAGCAGCTCTTCGCGGCTCGGGACGGAGGCGAGCGCCTGCACACCGGCTTTGTCGAGCACCTTGCCGGCATAGGAACCGGCCTTAAGAACCAACTTGTCGTTGGTCTTGGCGAAGTCATGGAGCACCTTCGCCGCTGCCACCGGGTCGGCGGACACGCTGTAGATCAGCGGGCCAACCATGTGCTCGCCCAGGCCGGCAAACGGAGTGCCTTCCACGGCGCGACGCACCAGGGTGTTTTTCAGCACGCGCAGGTAAACGCCAGACTCGCGCGCCTTCTTGCGCAGCACGGTGAGGTCACCGACCTCAATGCCACGGTATTCGGCGATCGCGATCGTCTGGGCGTTGGCCACTTGTGCCGACACCTCAGCCACGACGGCTTTTTTGTCGTTCAGATTGAGA
>DASUZG010000196.1:0-8146 GCA_036376995.1 Azonexus sp.
TCCGGCCAGCAGCATGACGCCGGCGACGCCGAGGGCGATCAGGCCGCTCTGCCCGACGTGCAGGAAGAACAGCGCCTTCTGGTTGCGTACCCCGACCTCGACCCACTGGCGCAGGATGCCGGCGAAGCGCTGGCGTTCGAAGCCCTCGTTGGTGTAGTACTTGACCGTCTCGTAGTTGAGCATGCTGTCGACCAGGCGGCTGTTGGCGCGCGAATCCAGCTTGTTCAGCTGGCGCTGGTAGATGGCGCGGCGTTCGGTATAGGCCACCGTGAAGAAGCCGTAGACCACGAAGGTGGCAAGGATGATGGCGGTGAACCACGGGCTGTAGTTGAGGCCCATGACGGCGATCACGGCGCCGATCTCGACCAGGGTCGGGATGATGGTGAACAGCGCGACCCCGAGCAGGAAGCCGACGCCGGTGGTGCCGCGCTCGACGTCGCGGGTGACGCCGCCGGTGTGGCGCACGGCGTGAAAGCGCACGCTCAGCCGGTGCAGGTGCTCGAAGACCTGCAGCATGAAGCCGGAGACGATGCTCTGCGTGACGCGGGCGAACACCAGGTCGCGGATCTCGCCGAACAGCGTGCCGAGAAAGCGCAGCAGCGCGTAGCCCAGCAACAGGAAAACCGGCAGCGCGAGCACCGGCGACGGGCCGCCGAAGGCATCGACCACCGCCTTCAGCGCCAGCGGCACGGCGACCACCGCCAGCTTGGCGAGGACAACCAGCAACAGCGCCAGCAGCGTGCGCTGGCGGTAACGCAACACCGCCGTCCGCAACAACCGCAGCACGAAGGCGATTGTCGAAGGCGACGGCGTGGCGGGCATGGCACCGACGCGAACGGAGATCGGGCTCCGTCCGCGCTCAGCGGTCAGTGCTTACATGGTCGACGACCAGTAGGTGCGCTGGCCGAAATAGTCATGCACTTCCTTGGCCCAGGTCGGATCGGCCATCGACGGCCAGTGGTGCTTGTCGAAACCCGGGGCGTTCTTCAGCCGGTCCTTGTCGACGTCGAGGATGAAGCACTTGCGGTCGGCGTCCAGCGTCAGGGCGCCCCAGGGAATGGCGAACAGCTTGTCGCCGATGCCCAGGAAACCACCCGAGGACAGCACCGCATAGGCGACCTTGCCGTTGCGCACGTCGATCATGATGTCCTTGATCTCACCCAGTTCCTCGCCCTTGGCGTTGACCACGTCATCGCCTTCCAGCGTATCAGTCGCCATGACCTCGGGACCGGGACCCTCGCCGGGCGTGCCGCCGAGGATCTTGGCCTGGCTCCCCGTCCCGGTACCAGCTGGATTAATTGAACTTGCCATTTCGTTTCTCCTGTAATCAAGATGAGGTAATAGCCGAATGTCGGCCGGGCCTCAGTGGCTCTGCTGATCCTTCTCTTCCATGCCCTTGCTTTTGCCGGACACGGAGCCGCTGCTCCGGGAAGATTCCGACGTTCCGCCGGTAGTGGTGCGGCTGCTTGACGACAATTGGCCGGTCTGCCCGCTCTGACCGGACTGGCTTTGGCTTGACTGCCCGGATTGGCCGCTTTGCGACTGGACGCGGACGTGGTTCTCGACATCCTTGACGCCCCAGCAGTTGTCGGCGATGTCCTCGATGGTGTGGCGCATGCGGCGTTCCGGCACGGAGCCTTCGAGCGTGACGCAGCCTTCCTTGACCTCGACGCTGACGTCGCTGAGGTCGACCGAGTCTTCTTCGGTCAGGCGTTCGCAGACCGCTTCGCGGATGCGTTCGTCGGAACGCACGAAGTCCTTCGGACCCTTGCGGGTGCGGCTGCCCTGACCGGCCTGGCCGCCGAACAGGCCGCTGCCGCTCGACAGGCCGTACTGGCCGGTCTCGCCGATTTGCCGGCCCTGACCGAACTGGCCGCTGCCACCCTGGCTACCATAGCCTTGGCCGCCGCCGTAGCCACCGCTGTAGCTGCCGCCCTGGCTGCCATATTCGCCGCCATAGCCGGAAGACTGGCCGAACTCCTGGCGGCCGTAGCCACCCTGTCCCTGCCCGCCGCCGAAGCCCTGCTGTCCGCTCCGCTCATAGCGCTGAGAAGAGGGGCGCTGGGAGGATTGCTGGCCGAAATAGCGTTCCTGGCCACCGCCATAGCCGCGGCCGAAATCCTCCTCGTAGCCGCCACCTTCGTAACCCTGCTGGCGGTAGCCCTGCTGGGACGAACCCGACTGGTAGCCTTCCGGGCGATAGCTGCCGCCGCGATAGGACTGGGACTCGCCGCCGCTCCAGCCGCCCTGCGACGAACCGCCGCCCGACTGATATTCGGGGCGCTCCCCGTAGTCCGACTCGGAACTGCCTTCGAAGCCGCGCTGACGCGTTCTGCCGGACTCGGGGAACTGTTGCTCTTCGTAGCGATAGCGCTCCCAATCGCCACGGGACGGACCTTGTTGTGAATAGTGCGATCTCATTTGTCTGACTCCTTTGCCATGACCGGAAATGATCCCGACCGGAAAACGGCATCTCCGTCTTCCCGAGGGAATCCCCGTTTCTTCCGCAATCGGTGTGCCCGTCGCCGGCCGGCCCCGGCGTTGTAAAAATTGCCGTTGCCGGTCAGCCCTGGCGTTCGAGCAGCTGCAACTGCGCTTCCAGGTGCGCCGGGATCACCCGCCGCTGCCGCAGCACCCACGGCAGGCCGCGCAGGGCGCCGCCCAGGGCGTGGGCGAGGCCCGGGTCGTGCGCCGCGGCGCGCAGGCGGCGCAGCGTCTCGCGCAGGGCGCTGGCCAGCGGCCGGCGCAGCCAGGCGCACCACAGCGCGTTGCGCAGCAGCAGGCGGTGCCGTTTCCCGACGTCGCGCCGGGACGACGGGTGGTGATGGACGACCAGTTGCGGGGCATAGGCCAGGTGCCAGCCGGCGGCCATCAGGTCGAGGCTGAGCAATTGCTCCTCGCCGCCCAGGAACAGCCGCGGCTCGTAGCCGCCGGCCGCCAGGAAGGCTTCCCGGCGCACCGCGCAGGCCCCGGCCAGCAGGCCGGCGACGGCGGTGGTGCCGGCCTGCAAGAGACCGTTGGGCAGCGGGCTGGCCGCCATCAGGGTGCTGGTGGGGTCCTCGCGCTCTTCGCGGCCGACCAGCACGCGGGCGGTGACGGCTGCCAGGCGCGGCTGGCGGTCGAGCAGCTCGGCGGCGCGGGCCAGTGCGCCGGGCGCCCACCAGGTGTCGTCGTCGCAGAAGGCGACGTAGGGCGTGTCCACCGCCCGCACGCCGTGGTTGCGGCCGGCGGCGCCGTGGTTGCCGGCAAGCCGGATCAGGCGGGCCGCCGGGAAACGGCGGGCAACGGCGTCGCTGCTGCCGTCGCTGGAGCCGTTGTCCACGACGCAGACGGCGGCCGCTTCGCCAGCCGCATACAGGTGGCCCAGGGTGCGCAGCAGTTCCGCCCGGCGGTTGTGGGTGAGCACGACCACGGCGATGCGCCCGGCTGCGTTCATGCTCGCCCTCCGCCGCCAACCCGCCAGTAGGCCTCGGCGGCGGCGAGATCGGCGTGGCCGGGCCGGCCGGGCGTGGCCAGGGCGCGCAGCTGCGAGGCGTAGCGCGCGATGGCGCGGCGCTTGCACTCGGCGGCCGCGGCCGTTTCCGCGAAAAAGGCCGGCGAGGCGGCCAGCCCGGCCTGCCGCAGCGCCGCCAGGGCGGTGGCGCGTTCGCCCGGCAGGCAGCGGTAGAGGGCATCCTCGTAGGCGAACCAGGCGCAGCCCGAGCAGGAGGGCAGGAGCGTCAGGACGGCTTGGCGGGCCAGCCGGTGGTCGGCGTGGAACAGGCCGAGCGGGAAGAACACGGCGGCCGGTTCGCACTGCACCAGCAGCGCGAGCAGCTGCCGGGCGATGTCGGCCAGCGGCGGCGACGGGGCGTACTGGCTGTCCGGCAGTTCCAGCCACAGCGGCCAGGCGCCCAGTTCGGCCAGCGCCTGGCGGTCTTCCTCGCGGCGCCGCGCGACGACGTCGTCGCCGGCCGCGAAGCCGGCGTCCCGGTCCCATTCGGTGAGCCCCGTGCCGGCCGGCGGCCGGGCGGCGAAGACAGTGGCCACCACGGCGTCGGGCGCCGAGGCGAGCAGGCGGCCGCAGGCGAAGGCGGCGTCGTCGAGGTGCGGGGAGAGGAAGAGCAGGCGGCCCAGTTGTGCGGCATCGACAGGGGCGGCGGCGTCCATGGCGAGCGGCGGCGCCGGTGCGCTATGAGGCGCACTGCTGCCCGGCCGGCGTATCCGTTGCCGACGGGCCGGCCAGCCCGGCGATGATCTCGATCAGCCGGTCGAGATCGAGCGGCTTGCCGATGCATTCCTGGAAGCCGGCCAGACCGAACTGACGGCGGTCCATGTGGGTCAGCGCCGTGACCGCCACCGCCGGGATGAAGGGCAGGCCGGCCAGCGCCCGCACGTCGGCCAGCAGCTGGAAGCCGCTCTGCTCGGGCATGGCGATGTCGAACAGCAGGATGTCCGGGGCCGCCTGTCCGACCCCGTCGTGCAGCGCCTCGAGCAGGGCCCGGCCGGATTCGAAGGCCTGCACGTCGGCGCCGACGTGGCGCAGGGCCAGCATGATGATCTCGCGCGCGTCGGGATCGTCGTCGACCAGCATGATGCGCACGCCGAGCAGCGCGTCGGCGAGCGGCAGGGTCTGCTCCGGCATTTCGCGCAGGCTGCGGATTTCGTAATGGAGCGGAAACTCGGCGGTGAAGGTGGCCCCCTGGCCGACCCCCGGGCTGGCCGCGGCGACGCTGCCGCCATGCAGCTCGACGAGATAGCGGACCAGCGCCAGGCCGATGCCCAGGCCGCGGTAGCGGCGGATGGCCGAGGAATCGGCCTGGCTGAAGCGGTTGAAGACGTGCGGCAGGAAATCCGGCTCGATGCCGATGCCGGTATCGGCCACCGTCAGCCGGACGCGGTTGCCGCTGCCGTGCAGCGCGATATCGACGCGGCCGTGCTCGAGCGTGAACTTGATGGCGTTGGAGAGCAGGTTGATCACCACCTGGCTCAGGCGTCCGGGATCGCCGAGCACGGTCAGCACCGGGTTCTCGGTGGCGAACGCCAGCTCGATCTGCTTGGCCCGCGCGCTGTTGCGCGACAGTTCGATGGCCGCGTGCACGACATCGACCAGGTTGACCACGTGGCGTTCGATTTCCAGCTTGCCGCTGATGATGCTGGAGGTGTCGAGCAGGTCGTCGATCAGGCGGGCCTGGTGCTCGACGTTGCGGCGGATGGCCTCGGCGCCGCGCATCAGCAGGGCCGGGTCCGGGCTGGCCGTGTTGGACAGCACGTGGCTCCAGCCCTTGAGCGCATTGAGCGGCGAGCGCAGCTCGTGCGAGACGATGGCCAGGAATTCGTCCTTGGCGCGGTTGGCCCGCTCGGCCTCGCCGCGCAGCCGATGCTCGGCGGCCAGCAGGCGTTCGAGTTCGCTCTGGGCGCGGCTGTGCTCGGTGATGTCGGTGGCGACGCCGACCACGCCGATCACCCGGCCTTCGTCGTCGCGCAGCGGCGACTTGGTGACCAGGAAGACGCGCAGCCCGGCCGGCGTCAGCTGCCGCTGTTCGAGGGTGATCGTCTCGCCCTGCTCGATGATCGCCCGGTCGCTGGCGCGGATGTGGGCGCTGTCCTCGGGATTGCAGAACAGCATCAGGTCGTTGCGCCCGATCACTTCCTCCTGCGACATGCCCAGGGCCTGCAGCGTCGCCGGGTTGACCATCAGGATGCGCTGCTCGCGGTCCTTGACGAAAATCAGCTCGGGCGTGTTGGCGGCGAAGGCTTCGAGCATCAGCGAGCTGTCGCGCAGAACCGAGGCGGCGCGTTCCAGGGCCTGGCGGCGTTCGCCGGCGCGGCGGTCGAGTTCGGCGTAGGCCTTGCGGATGACGATCTCGTTGCCGTAGTCGCCCAGCCGGCGCCAGACCAGCGCCCCGCCCAGCAGGCTGCCGTCGGCGGCACGCACCGGGCGGGCCGTGGCCTGGGCCGGCTGCGAGCGGCGGTCGGAGAGGCGCACCACCATGCCGCGCTCGACGGTGACCTGGCGGCCCAGGCGCATGGCCTGGTGCAACGGCGATTCCTTCTCCGGTCCGTCCTTGAGATCGGTGATTTCGAGCAGTTCGTCGATCCGGCGCCCGCGCGCGGCCTCGCCGGCCACGCCGAGAAAGCTGCGGGCGGCGGGGTTGAGGAATTCGATGCGGCCCTCGACATCGGTGGCCAGCACGGCTTCGTCGACGCTGGCCAGGGTCGCTTCCAGCCACTGGTGCGGCAGGTCGTCGTGGCCGGCGGGGACGCGGTAGCCACTCATGTCACGACGGCTCCGGCTCGTCCTTGTGGGCTTCCGAGAAATGGCTGATCAGCACTCCGGCGGCCAGCGCGATGGCCAGCGAGGCGACCGGGTGGCGGCAGACGGTCTGGCACGAGTTGGCTGCCCAGCGGCGCTGCAGGCTGGCCAGCTGGGCCCGTTTGAGGCCGAGGCGGCGGGCCGTGGATACCGCCGTGTCGGCGACGCGGTCGATGGTGTGGTGGGCGCCTTCGGTGAGCTGCCCGATACGCGTACCGGCCTTGCCGGCCAGTTCTTCGGCCGCTGCGGAAAGCAGGGCCGGCTTGTCGCTGCTGGTGGTTTGCATCTGTCGCTCCTTGAGGTGACGGCGCGAAACTGCGCCCCTCGGGCAACGCAAACGGCAGGCCTAACGGCGCTTCGGCGGCGGCTTGCCGCCGGGCGCCGGTCCCGGTGGCGGTTCCGGGACGGCATGCGCCAGTTGGTCGGTGGCATAGCTGCGCTTGCTGCCGCCGGGCGCCACCGGTTCGGCCACGCCCGGCCGGGCCGGCCCCGGCACGTTGGAAGGCGTGCCGTGCAGGTCGGTATCCTTGAGCCCGCGGGCGATGTCGCGCGTGGCCTGCTGGATGACCAGGCGCGGCCCGAGGGTCTTGCGGTCGATGGCGCCCTTGCGGTCGGTGGTCAGATCGCGTTCGTCGGGTTGGGCCAGGTCGCCGGCCGGCGGTTCGCCGGGGCGCCCGGTGGTGGCGTGGCTGCTGCGTTTCATCGGAATGTCTCTCGTCGGTGCGGTTTGTTCCGTGCGGCGGAACTGTAAGTGTTACCCGGGCATGTAAGGCTTACATGCCGGTGCTGCCCGGCCGGAAAAGTCCGCCCGGCCGCCGGGCAGGCTTGCCATCGGCGTTCCCGGCACCGCTCATGGCGGCTCGCTGTTGCTGGCCGCCAGCGGCTGCCCGGGCACGCGCGGCAGCCCGGCCGGCACATCGCCCTCGCCCATCCCGTCCTCCGGCGGCTCGCCCTTGCCGCCCTGATAGGCGGCAAGGCGGTTATAGAGCGTCTTCAGGCTGATGCCCAGCACTTCGGCGGCGACCCGCTTGACGTTGCCGCATTCGGCCAGCGTGGCCTCGATCAGGCGGCGGTTCACGTCTTCCAGCGTGCTGCCGATGCGTACCGTCAGCAGCGAACTGTCCGAGGCCTGCAGCGGGCTTTCCGGCGGCGGCCCGATGTCGATGATTTCGTCGGACATGATGAACAGGCGCTGCACGTAATTCTTCAGTTCGCGCACGTTGCCCGGCCAGCTGTGGGCGTAGAGGGCGGCGATGGCGGCCGGCGAGAAGCGCTTGTGGGTGTGTTCCTCGGCGTTGAACTGTTCGAGGAAATGGCGGGCCAGGAACTCGATGTCGGTGCCGCGCTCGCGCAAGGGCGGCAGGTGGATCGGGAAGACGTTCAGGCGGTGGTAGAGGTCCTCGCGCAGCGTGCCGTCGGCCACCGCCTTTTCCGGCGAGCGGTTGGTGGCGGCGATCAGGCGCACGTCGGTGGCGATCGGCTCGTTGGTGCCGACGCGCATGAAGGTGCCGGTCTCCAGCACGCGCAGCAGCTTGACCTGCAGCTCGGGGCGCATTTCGGTGACTTCGTCGAGGAACAGCGTGCCGCGGTGGGCACGCTCGAAAAAGCCGCGATGCTGGCGGTCGGCGCCGGTGAAGCTGCCTTTTTCGTGGCCGAACAGCTCGCTTTCGATCAGTTGCGGCGAAATCGCGCCGCAGTTGAGCGGCAGGAAGGGCTGCGTCTTGCGCCGGGAAAGATCGTGGATGGTCTGCGCCGCGAGTTCCTTGCCGACGCCGCTTTCGCCGATTAGCAGCACGCTGGCCGAAGTCGGCGCGACGCGGGCGAACTGGTCGTAGAGCTTGTGCATCGGTG
>DASUZG010000197.1:0-2729 GCA_036376995.1 Azonexus sp.
TCTCGGTACGGCCATCGACGAACGCTGTTTCGCGGCGCTCAAACTGGCGCTCGACCGACTGCCGGACTGATTCCCCCGTAAAATACGGTTTTCCCGATTTTCCGGCTTACCCGGACAAGGTTTCTGCGCATGAACATCACCTCCAAAGTGCCGACTGTCGGCTTCGTTTCCCTCGGTTGCCCGAAGGCCGGCAGCGATGCCGAACTGATCCTGACCCGGCTGCGTGCCGAGGGCTACGAGATCTCGCCGAGCTACGATAATTCCGATCTGGTCATCGTCAATACCTGCGGCTTCATCGATGCCGCCGTCGAGGAATCGCTCGACGCCATTGGCGAAGCGCTTTCCGAGAACGGCAAGGTCATCGTCACCGGCTGCCTCGGCGCCAAGGGCGACGTCGTGCAGACGGCGCACCCGTCGGTGCTGGCCGTCACCGGCCCGCACTCCATGGAAGAGGTGATGGGCCATGTGCACCAGCACCTGCCCAAGCCGCACGACCCGTACTCCGACCTGGTGCCGCCGCAGGGCATCCGCCTGACGCCGGACCATTTCGCCTACCTGAAGATTTCCGAAGGCTGCAACCACAGCTGCACCTTCTGCATCATCCCGTCGCTGCGCGGCCCGCTCGTTTCGCGCCCGGTCGGCGACGTGCTGGCCGAGGCCGAGAACCTGGCCCGCGCCGGGGTCAAGGAAATCCTCGTCATTTCGCAGGACACCAGCGCCTACGGCGTCGACGTCAAGTACCGCACCCATTTCTGGGGCGGCCGCCCGGTCAAGACGCGCCTGAAGGAACTGTGCGAGGCACTGGCCAGCTTCGGCATCTGGGTCCGCCTGCACTACGTCTATCCGTACCCCTCGGTCGACGACGTGATTCCGCTGATGGCCGAAGGCAAGATCCTGCCCTACCTCGACGTGCCCTTCCAGCACGCCAGTCCGAAGATTTTGAAGGCCATGAAGCGCCCGGCATCGGCCGAGAACACCCTGGAGCGCATCCGCCGCTGGCGGGAAATCTGCCCGGAAATCGTCATCCGTTCCACCTTCATCACCGGCTTCCCCGGCGAGACCGACGAGGACTTCGACCAGCTGATCCAGTTCCTCGAAGATGCGCGGCTCGACCGCGTCGGCGCCTTCGCCTACTCGCCGGTCGAGGGCGCCAAGGCCAATGAGATCGCAGGCCTGCCGCCGGAAGACGTGCGCGAGGATCGCCGGCGCTGGCTGATGCAGGTGCAGGAAGACATCTCGGCCGAGAAGCTGGCGGCCAAGATCGACAGCGTTATCGAAGTGCTGGTCGACGAAGTCGACGAGGAAGGCGTGATTGCCCGTTCCAAGGCCGATGCGCCGGAAATCGACGGGCTCGTCTATCTCGACGGCTTCTTCGACGCGGCGCCCGGCGACTTCCTCCAGGTCCGCGTCGTCGACGCCGATCACCACGACCTGTACGCCGAGCCGGTCGGGCAGGGCTAAGCGGCGATGACCCGGCCGCGCCTCGGCATCGCTCTCGGTTCCGGCTCGGCGCGCGGCTGGGCGCACATCGGCGTGCTGCGCGCGCTGCAGGAAGCCGGCCTCGAACCGGATGTCGTCTGCGGCACCTCGATCGGTGCCTTCGTCGGTGCCGCCTACGCCTCCGGCGATCTTGACAAGCTCGAGGCCTGGGCCTGCGGCCTCGGCCGCAGCGATGTGCTGCGCTTCTTCGACGTCGGCCTGGCCGGCGGCCTGATCAAGGGCCAGAAGCTGCTCGACTTCGCCGCCACGACTTTTCTCGGCGAGGATTTCAGCGACCTGCGCCTGCCTTTCGCCTGTGTCGCCACCGACCTCGCCACCGGCCGCGAAATCTGGTTGCGCGAAGGCTCCGTGGCCGATGCCGTGCGTGCCTCGATCGCGCTGCCCGGCCTTTTTTCGCCGCAATTGCTGAACGAGCGCTTCCTGGTCGACGGCGGCCTGGTCAATCCGGTGCCGGTCTCGCTGTGCCGGGTATTCGATACCGACGTGGTGATCGCCGTCGATCTCGGCATGGATATCCTGACCACGCTGCAGCGGCGCAACGGCAAGCCGTTGCCGGTCACTTCGAGCGGCTGGCGCAAGACGGTCAGCCGCTGGTTCGGGCGCGGCACCGAAGAGCCGCTGCGGCCTTCGCTGACCGACGTGATCACCAACAGCATCGCCATCATGCAGGGGCGCATCTCGCGCTCGCGCCTGGCCGGCGAACCGGCCGACGTGCTGGTCGCGCCGCGCCTCGGGCAGCTCAACCTGCTCGACTACCACCGGGCCGGCGAAGCCATCGCTGCCGGCCGCAAGGCCACCGAGCACATGCTGCCGCTGCTGCGCTCCCTTCTGGATTGAAGACACCATGTCCGACGCCCTGATCGCCCAACTGGCCGCCATCGTCGGTCCGGCCCAGGTCATTGCCGACGCCGCCGAACTGCAGCCGTGGCTGACCGACTGGCGCGGTCGCTACCGCGGCGCCGCCCGCTGCGTGGTCCGCCCCGGCACGCGCGCCGAAGTCGCCGCCGTCGTCCGCGCCTGCGCCGCGGCCGGCGTGCCGCTGGTGCCGCAGGGCGGCAACACCAGCCTGTGCGGCGCGGCGACGCCGGATAGCTCGGGCAGCGCGGTGGTGGTCAGCCTCGGGCGCCTGAACCGCATCCTCGCCGTCGATGCCCTGAACGACACCATCACCGTCGAGGCCGGCTGCACGCTGGCCGCCGTCCAGGAAGCGGCGCGCGCCGCCGGGCGGC
>DASUZG010000198.1:0-3419 GCA_036376995.1 Azonexus sp.
TACCCGAGCTGGCGGGCGTCGCGCGTCAATCCGGCGGAGGCCCTGCGCTATGAGTGAGACCCTGCTGAGCGCCCGCAACCTGGGCAAGGTCTTCCGCGGCGGCGGCCTCGAAGTGCCGGTGCTGAACGGCATCGACCTCGATATCGCGCCGGGCGAGACGCTGGCCATCGTCGGCGCCTCCGGTTCCGGCAAGAGTACGCTGCTGCACCTGCTGGGCGGGCTCGATGCGCCGACTTCCGGCAGCGTCACGCTGGCCGGCCGCGATTTCTCGGCGCTGGGCGAAGTGGCCCGCGGCGACTGGCGCAACCGTCACCTCGGTTTCGTCTACCAGTTCCACCACCTGCTGCCGGAATTCTCGGCGCTGGAAAACGTCGCCATGCCGCTCCTGATCCGCCGCGTCCAGCGTGCCGAAGCGCTCGAACAGGCGTCGGCCATGCTCGGCGCCGTCGGCCTCGGCCACCGCCTCGACCATCGCCCCGGCGAACTCTCCGGCGGCGAACGCCAGCGCGCGGCGATCGCCCGCGCCATGGTCAGCGCCCCGTCCTGCCTCCTGGCCGACGAACCGACCGGCAATCTCGACAGCCACACCGCCGAAGCGGTGTTCGACCTGTTGCTGGAACGGGTGCGCACGCAGAAAAGCAGCCTCATCATGGTCACCCACGACCGCGGCCTGGCGGCCCGTGCCGACCGCGTGCTGCTATTGAACGACGGGCGTTTCGCCGCTTAACGCGAACGCCGGCGGCGCCAGGCGGCGAGCAGGTAGAGCCGCCACGCCGCCTTGGTCGCCAGGTAACCCGCCACGGCCAGGCCGCAGGCCAGCGCCACCAGGCCGATGCCGAGCGGCGTGGCGACGCTCAACATCCAGGCCTGCATGGCGTGCGTGAACCCGATGAAGTCGGTCGCCGAAAAGGCCGGCGGCGCAACGAAGCCGCCGCGGTCGCCGATGATCATCCGGCCGAGCTGGTAGGCCGCGAGATAGATCGGGACGATGGTGAATGGATTGGTGTAGAGCGTCGTCAGCAGCGCCAGCGGCAGGTTGACGCGGAAGAATACGGCGCACAGGGCGGCACCCAGCATCTGCAACGGCCCCGGAATCAGTCCGCAGAACAGCCCGGCGGCGACGGCGCCGGCCGCCGAGCGGCGATTGAGGTGCCACAGCCGCGGATGCAGCAGGGTGTTCTCGAACGGCCGCAGCCAGCGGTTGCGGCGGATCGCCTCGTGATCGGGCAGGTATTTCTTCAGGAAGCGGCGCATCGGGCGATTATCCCAGAAAGGGCGAAAGCGGCCGCAAGGTGGTTTACCCGCAGCCGCCACCGCTTGATCCGTGCAATGATAATGGCATGAGATCGGCCATCCTCGCCTTTGCCGCCGGCGTGCTGCTGCTGCAGACGCGCGGCGAACTGCCGGCGCCGTGGCCCTGGCTGGCCGGCGGCGTGCTGGCCTGCCTGCCGTATTTCCTGGTTAGCCGGCCGGCGACGCGGGGGCTGGCCTTGCTCGGCTGCCTGCTGCTCGGCTTTGCCTGGGCTGGCTGGCGCGCCGAACTGCGCCTGGCCGATGAACTCGGCCTTGACTGGGAGGGGCGCGACGTCGAGGTGGTCGGCACCATCGCCGGCCTGCCGCAGGACTTCGAGCGCGGCACCCGCTTCGAATTCGCCGTCGAAGAGCGCCTGACCGCCGGCGCAGTCGTGCCGGATCGGCTGCAACTGGCCTGGTACCAGGGGCGCGCGGTGCTGCCGGCGGTGCGGCCGGGCGAGCGCTGGCAATTGACGGTGCGCCTGAAGCGGCCGCACGGCGGCGCCAATCCCGGCGGTTTCGACTACGAGGCCTGGCTGCTCGAGCGCGGCATCCGCGCCACTGGCTACGTCCGGCCGGGGCCGGCGACGCGCCTCGACGCTTTCGTCTGGCGGCCGGGCCATGTCGTCGAACGCCTGCGCGCCGCAGTCCGCGACAATTTCTTTCACCTGCTGCCGGAACACGAGTGGCCGTGGGTCGGCATCCTCACGGCGCTGGCGGTCGGCGACCAGAAGGCGGTGCAGGGCGAGTTGTGGACGGTCTTCAACCGCAGCGGCACGACGCACCTGATGAGCATTTCCGGCCTGCATGTGACGATGGTCGCCGGCCTGGCCGGCTGGCTGTTCAGCACCGGCTGGCGGCGCGTGCCGGCGCTGGCGCTGCGCCTGCCGGCCCGGCATGCCGGCCTCCTGGCCGCCGCCGGGGCGGCCGGCGGCTAGGCGGCAGTGGCGGGCTTCGGCGTGCCGGCCCAGCGCACGCTGTACATGCTGCTGGTCGCCGTGGCGGCGATGCTTGGCGGGCGGCTGCTGGCGCCCAGCCGCATCCTGGCGCTGGCGCTGCTGGTGGTGCTCATGGCCGACCCCTGGGCCGTTCTGGCGGCGGGTTTCTGGCTTTCCTTCGGCGCCGTCGGCGCCTTGCTCTACATCGGCGCGGCGGTGGTCGGCAGCGAGCCCGGCTGGCGCGCCCGCGTGCGCGGCTGGGGGCTGGTCCAGTGGGCGGCGACGCTGGCCTCGCTGCCGGTGCTGCTGCTGGTGTTCCAGCAGTTTCCGCTGGTTTCGCCGCTGGCCAATGCACTGGCGGTGCCGCTGGTCAGTTTCGTCGTCACGCCGCTGGCGCTGCTGGCCGCGCTGTTGCCGTGGTGGCCGCTGCTGGCGGCGGCGCACGCGCTGCTCGACGGCCTGATGCAGTTCTTGTTCTTTTGCGCCGCCTGGCCGGTCTGGCAGGCGCCGGCGCCGCCGCTCGAAGCCGTGGCGGTCGCCGCTGTCGGCGTCGCCGTCTGCCTGCTGCCGCGCGGCACACCCGGTCGCCTGCTCGGCGCCGTGTTGCTGCTGCCGGCCCTGTTCTGGCCGGCCGAGCCGATTCCCGACGGCGAGGCACGCCTCGACGTGCTCGACGTCGGCCAGGGCCAGGCAGTGGTGGTGCGCACCCGCCAGCATGTACTGGTCTACGACCCCGGGCCGCAGTACGGCGCCGATGCCGACGCCGGCCAGCGGGTCGTCGTGCCCTACCTGCGCTGGCTCGGCGTGGACCGGATCGATCGCCTGGTGGTGACGCATGCCGACAGCGACCATGCCGGCGGCCTCGCATCGCTGCGCGCCGCCGTGCCGGTCGATGCCCTGCTGTCGTCGATGCCGGAACTGGGTGGCGAGTTGTGCACGGCTGGCCGGCACTGGAGCTGGGATGGTGTCGAGTTTGCCGTGCTGCATCCGCTGCCGGCGGATTACGCCGGCCGGACCGACGACAACCACCGCTCCTGCGTGCTGACGGTGACGGCCGGTGGCCGGCGGGTGCTGCTGACGGCCGACATCGCGGCTCCCGCCGAGGCGGCGCTGCTCGCCCGCGATGCCGCGGCGCTGGCCGCCGAGCTGCTGCTGGTGCCGCACCACGGGGCCGCCGGTTCGTCGACG
>DASUZG010000199.1:0-7130 GCA_036376995.1 Azonexus sp.
ACGATCCAGATGGCCCTGGCCCGGCGCGAGGACGAAGTGGCCGTCGAGCAGAGCGAGGAGCGCCTGAAGCTGGCGCTCGACGCCGCCTCGCTCGGCGTCCTCGAATGGAATGCCGCCTCCAACCGCCTGAAGGGCGACACCCACCTCGGCATGCTGTTCGGCCAGCGGCCGCAACCGCTCGACGAGTCGTGGGACAACTTCCTCAGCCGCGTCGCCGAGGAGGACCGCAAACGGGTGTGCTGTGCGCTCAACTCGACGCTGCAGGAAAACGAGGCCGTCTGCTTCACCTTCCAGATTCCCGGCGACCACAATCCGCCGCGCCTGATGGAGGCGCACGCCAAGGCCTACGGCGACAACGGCAACGGCCGCCGGGTGGTCGGCATCCTGCAGGACATCACCGAGCGCCACCGCAACGAAGCCTTGCTGCGCCAGTCCAGCGTCGTCTTCCAGACCACCGCCGAAGCCATCGTGATCACCGACGCCGAGCGCCGCATCGTCGCCGTCAACAGCGCCTTCTCGCGCATCACCGGCTACAGCGAGGATGCCGCCCGCGGCCTGGACCCGGACGTGCTGCTGCGCACCGCGCCGCCCCTCGAACGCTACGCCAACTACCTGCTGGCCGACGCGCCCGGCTTCTGGCACGGCGAAGTGCGCTGCCACCGCCTGGCCGGCGACGCCTTCCCGGCCTGGCAGAGCGTCAGCGTCGTGCGCGACGACGGCGGCCGGCTGACCCATTACGTCACCGCCTTTTCGGATGTCACGGCCATCTACGAGGCGCAGGAGCGGCTGCACCACCTGGCCCACCACGACACACTGACCGGCCTGCCCAACCGCCTGCTGTTCGACGACCGCCTGCGCCTGGCCATCGAACAGGCGATGCGCAGCGAGCAGCGCTGCCTGCTGCTGTTTCTCGACCTCGACGGCTTCAAGGTCATCAACGACACGCTCGGCCATGCCGCCGGCGACGAATTGTTGCGCATCGTCGCCAGCCGCCTGCGCAGCGTACTGCGAACCACCGACACCGTCGCCCGGCTGGGCGGCGACGAATTCGTCATCCTGGTCAGCAGCATCAAGCCGGAATACGCCGCGCAGCTGGCGCAGAAGATCCTGCAGCAGCTGCGCCTGCCGATTCCGGTCGGCAACGAGCACCTGTCGGTCACCGGCAGCATCGGCATCGCCGTCTTCCCGGACAACGGCGCCAGCAGCCAGGAACTGATGCGCGCCGCCGACATGGCGATGTATACCGCCAAGTCCGAAGGCCGCAACCGCTACCACTTCTACGCCAACGACATGGCCGAGCGGGCGCAGCAGCGGATGGCGGTGGAACAGGGATTGCGCCGGGCGCTGACCACCGAGGCGCTGGTCGTGCATTACCAGCCGCGCGTCGATCTGGTCACGCACCAGATCGTCGGCGTCGAGGCCCTGGTTCGCTGGCAGCATCCGGAACGCGGCATCGTGGCCCCGGCCAACTTCATCGGCATCGCCGAGGAATGCGGCCTGATCGAGCCGCTCGGCCGCTGGGTACTGCAGCGCGCCTGCCGCGAAATGCTGGCCTTCGTCACCGCCCGCCCGGCCGGTGACGCCTTCCATCTGGCGGTCAATGTCTCGGCCCGGCAATTCCTCGGCAGCGATTTCATTGCCGTGCTGCGCGCGGTGCTCGAGGAAACCGGCTTCCCGCCGCAGGCGCTGGAACTGGAAATCACCGAGAGCATCCTGCAGGTGACCGAGCGCAGCCTGTCGGTGATCCGCGCCCTGGAGGAACTCGGCGTCGCCGTCAGCATCGACGATTTCGGCACCGGCTATTCCTCGCTCAGCGTGCTGCGCGACCTGCCGATCCAGCGCATCAAGATCGACCGCTCGTTCATCCTCGACCTGCCGGAAAGCGAAAACCAGCGCGCCGTGATCGAAGCCATCGTCGCCCTGAGCAAGGCGATGCGCATGTCGATCACCGTCGAAGGCATCGAGCGCGAGAGCCAGGCGCGGGTGCTCGAAGCGCTCGGCTGCCAGGAAGGCCAGGGCTTCCTGTTCTCCCGCCCGCTGGCCTACGTCGACCTCGTCCACCTGCTGGCCGCCGGCCTTCCCGGCAGCCCGCCCGAGGCCGCCTGAACACGGCCCGCCGCCGCCCGGCGGCGGGCCGCGCGACACCGTTTCCCAGTACGCAATCTGACGTATTTGCCCGATCGGTCGGGCTCCTTAATCTGGCGTTGCACCGCAGCAATCCGTCCACCGCAACGTCAATCTTTTGCCCAAGGAGCCCCCATGAACCATCGTCGCACCTTCATCAAGGCCACCGTCCTCTCCGCCGCCCTGTCGTCCATCGGCCTGGCCGCCCACGCCGCCGACACCATCAAGGTCGGCATCCTGCATTCGCTGTCCGGCACCATGGCCATTTCCGAAACGGCGCTCAAGGAAACGGCGCTGATGGCCATCGACGAAATCAACAAGTCGGGCGGCGTGCTCGGCAAGAAGCTGGTGCCGGTGGTCGTCGACCCCGCCTCCAACTGGCCGCTGTTCGCCGAGAAGGCTCGCCAGTTGCTGACCCAGGACAAGGTCGCGGTCACCTTCGGCTGCTGGACCTCGGTCTCGCGCAAGTCGGTGCTGCCGGTGTACAAGGAACTCAACGGCCTGTTGTTCTACCCGGTGCAGTACGAGGGCGAGGAACTCGAGAAGAACGTCTTCTACACCGGCGCCGCGCCCAACCAGCAGGCCATTCCGGCCGTCGAGTACCTGATGAGCAAGGACGGCGGCGCGGCCAAGCGCTTCGTGCTGCTCGGCACCGACTACGTCTATCCGCGCACCACCAACAAGATCCTGCGCGCCTTCCTGAAATCCAAGGGCGTCGCCGAGTCCGACATCATGGAGGAGTACACCCCGTTCGGCCACAGCGACTACCAGACCATCATCGCCAAGATCAAGAAATTCTCCTCCGAGGGCAAGAAGACGGCGGTCATCTCGACCATCAACGGCGACTCCAACGTGCCCTTCTACAAGGAACTGGGCAATGCCGGCCTGAAGGCCACCGACGTGCCGGTGGTCGCCTTCTCGGTCGGCGAGGAGGAACTGCGCGGCGTCGATACCAAGCCGCTGGTCGGCCACCTGGCCTCGTGGAACTACTTCATGTCGATCAAGAACGCCGAGAACTCCAAGTTCACCACCATGTACCGCGACTGGGCGAAGAAGCAGAAGCTGCCGAATGCCGACAAGGTGGTCACCAACGACCCGATGGAAGCCACCTACATCGGCATCCACATGTGGAAGCAGGCCGTCGAGAAGGCCAAGAGCACCGACACCGACAAGGTCATCGCGGCGATGGGCGGACAGACCTTCAAGGCGCCCTCCGGCATCGTCTCGAAGATGGACGAGAAGAACCATCACCTGCACAAGTCGGTGTTCATCGGCGAAGTGAAGGCCGACGGCCAGTTCAACGTGGTCTGGAAGACGCCCGGCCCGGTCCGCGCCCAGCCGTGGAGCCCGTTCATCGAAGGCAACGACAAGAAGAAGGACGTGCCGGAAGCCATGTAAGCCCGGATCGCCGGACACGCAACGGGGGCCGCGGCCCCCGTTTTTGTTGCCGGGCGGCTTCGGCCGGCGGCCGATGGCGTATAACATGGCGCACCATCGCCAACGGCGAGATCGCCCCCGGAAAGGAACCATGGATATCAACGAGATGCGCTCCCTGATCACCGTCGCCGGCCTCGCCTGCTTCGTGGCGATCGCCTGGTGGGCCTACAGCAGCAAGCGGCACAAGGATTTCGACGAGGCCGCCAACCTGCCGTTCGCCGACCCGGAAGAGCAGGACCAGCCGCCGCAGGACACCGGGCGCCAGCCCTGAGCGCGCGGCCACCGGGCATTTTTGCGGATAATGCCGGTTTTGCCGCCCCTGTCCGCGTCGTGATCCCTCGCCTGCTCCGCCCTGTCTGCTGCCTGCTCGCCGTCCTGGCGGCCGGGGCCTGCCTGGCCGACCCGTGCGCGCAATTGCCGAAGCCGTCGGTCCGGGTCGAGCGCCTGGAATCCCAGGTCACGCTGAACACCAGCTACAGCCTCAAGGCGCTGAACAACCTCGGCGCCTCGATCGCCCGCCCGGGCCAGCAGGTGCTCGGCCTGACGCGCGGCCTGGCCAGCGCCAGCCTGAGCGCCCGCACGCCGACCCTGATCGACAACGCCCGCCGCTGGGAATGCGCCAGTCCGCAGATCACGCTGCGCTATGGCTTCACCCCGATCACCGTCTATGTCGCCCGTGAGTTTCCGCCGGGCAGCTGCGCCTACCGCGAAATCTACGAACACGAGATGCGCCATGTGCGCACCTACCAGGAACACATCGCCCGCATCGAGCAGTTGCTGACCGAGCTGCTGAACGAACGCTTCGCCACCGGCGCCCCGTGGCGCGGCCGGGCCGGCGAACTGGCCCCGCGTCTGCAGCGCGAACTGGACCAGCGCTGGCTGCCGCTGGTCCGCCGCGAAATCAAACGCGGCGACGCGGACCAGGCACTGGTCGACAGCGACGCGGAATACCAGCGGGTGGCCAACGCCTGCGACGGGGAAATCCGCAAGCGCCTGCGCTGAGTCCGCTCCCTACGCAATTCATCGTATTGGCCGCCTTGGGGGTGGCCCCTAATCTGTCCCTGCGCAGCACCCACTGGCGACGGAACCCCCATGAAAAAATTCCTGCTCACCCTCCTGCTCGGCGCCGCTGGCCTTACCGCCCAGGCTGCGCCGGACCCGGCCTTGGTCCGCCAGCTGGCCGCCGAGGACAACAGCGACAAGGTCGCGGCGATCCAGCAACTGGCACAGCAGGCCGACCCCGGCAGCGCCCGCATCCTGCAGGCGATGGCCGAAGGCAACCTGTTCCTGGCGGGCGGCAAGGTCTATCTCGTCGAGGGCGAGCAGGCGCGCGATGCGGTGACGGGCGCCGCCGCCACCCTGCCCGCCGACGCCGAAGCGGTCACCGTCAATAACCGACTGCGCGGCGAACTGGCCAACGCCCTGGCCGCCCTGAAATTGTTCGATGCCGACCGCGCCGTGCGCCTGGCCGCCGCCCGCGAACTGCAAGCCAATGTCGGCCCGGAGATGGCGGAGACCTTGGGCCGCGCCAAGGCCCGCGAAAGCGATGACGAAGTCCGCGCCCTGTTGATCCTCGCCCATGCCCGGGCCACGCTGCAGGATGCCGCCCCGGCGGTGCGCCTCGCTGCCGTCCAGGCCTTGGCCGATACGGCGTCGCCCACGGTGCGCAACCTGCTGCTGCCGCTGACCGACAAGGCGACGGAAGCCGACGACGCCGTGCGTAACGCCGCCATCCTCGCCGTCAAGGACATCGGGCGCCGGCTGGCCTGGAGCGAGACGCTGGCCAGCATCTTCTCCGGCCTGTCGCTCGGTTCCATCCTGCTCCTGGCGGCGCTCGGCTTGGCCATCACCTACGGCGTCATGGGCATCATCAACATGGCCCACGGCGAGCTGCTGATGATCGGCGCCTACTCGGCCTACGCCATGCAGAGCCTGTTCCGCGCCTGGGCGCCGGACTACGTCGACTGGTACCTGCCGGCGGCCATTCCGGTCGCCTTCTTCGCCGCCGCCCTGGTCGGCGTCGTGATGGAGCGCACGGTGATCCGCTGGCTGTACGGGCGCACGCTGGAAACCCTGCTCGCCACCTGGGGCCTGTCGCTGATCCTGATCCAGGCGGCGCGGGTGCTGTTCGGCGCGCAGAACGTCGAAGTCGCCAATCCCTCGTGGATGTCGGGCGGCGTCGAACTCCTGCCCAACCTGGTGCTGCCGTGGAACCGGGTGATCATCATCGGTTTCGCGCTGTCCGTGCTGTTCCTCGTCTGGCTGCTGATGAACAGGACGCGGCTCGGCATGTTCGTCCGCGCCGTGACGCAGAACCGCCCGATGGCCGGCTGCGTCGGCGTGCCGACGGCGCGCATCGACACGCTGGCCTTCGCCCTCGGTGCCGGCATCGCCGGTCTGGGCGGCGTCGCGCTGTCGCAGATCTCCAACGTCGGGCCGGACATGGGCCAGGGCTACATCGTCGACTCGTTCATGGTCGTCGTCGTCGGCGGCGTCGGGCAACTGGCCGGCGCAGTGTGGGCGGCGCTCGGCCTGGGCATCTTCTCGAAACTGCTCGAAGGCTGGGCCGGCGCGGTGATCGCCAAGATCGCCATTCTCGTCGCCATCATCGTCTTCATCCAGAAGCGTCCGCAGGGCATCTTCGCCCTCAAGGGCCGCTTCGCCGACCAATAAGCCGCCCAGCAAGGAACGCGCATGTCGACCAACCCGCCCCTCTCCCCTGCGCTGGCCCTCGCCGCCGCCGGCCGCGTGCCGCTGACGCTGCGCCTGTTCGCCGCACTCGACCGCCGGGCCTGGCTGGCGCTGGCCGCCTTCCTCGTCGTCGCGCTCGTCGCCGTGCCGCTGCTCAACCTCGCCGTGCCGCCGGACAGCGCCTTCCACGTCTCGGCCTACGCCATCACGCTGGTCGGCAAGATCATGTGCTACGCATTGGTGGCCGTGGCGATGGACCTGATCTGGGGCTACGGCGGCATCCTCTCGCTCGGCCACGGCCTTTTCTTCGCCTTGGGCGGCTACGCCTTCGGCATGTACCTGATGCGCCAGATCGGCCGCGACGGCAGCTACCAGAGCGACCTGCCCGATTTCATGGTCTTCCTCGACTGGAAGGAGCTGCCGTGGTTCTGGGCCGGCAGCGACCACTTCGGCTGGGCCGCGCTGCTGGTCGTCGCGGTGCCGGCGCTGGTTGCCTTTGTCTTCGGCTACTTCGCCTTCCGCTCGCGGATCAAGGGCGTCTATTTCTCGATCATCACCCAGGCCCTGACCTATGCCGCGATGCTGCTGTTCTTCCGCAACGAAACGGGCTTCGGCGGCAACAACGGCTTCACCGACTTCAAGCGCGTGCTCGGCTACGGCATCACTGCCCCGGAAACGCGGCTCGTGCTGTTCGGCCTGACCGCCATCGCGCTCGCCGCCACGCTGGTGTTCGCCGCCTGGCTGGTCAAATCGAAGTTCGGCCGGGTGCTGACGGCGATCCGCGATGCCGAGAGCCGGGTCATGTTCATCGGCTACAACCCGCTCTGGTACAAGCTGGCCATCTGGGTGATCTCGGCCGTGCTGTGCGGCATCGCCGG
>DASUZG010000200.1:0-2032 GCA_036376995.1 Azonexus sp.
AACCACGAGAATTCCTTCGGCCCGTGCTTCATCAGCGCATCGAAGCGCTTCAGCGCGGCCGGTGCCTGGGCCGGGTTGCGCAGGCAGGTATCGATGGCCTCGGCGCCGATCAGGCCGCTGTTCATCGCCAGCAGCACGCCGGACGAGAACACCGGGTCGATGAAGGCGTAGGCGTCGCCGAGCAGCAGGTAGTTGCTGCCGTGGTTGCGCTCGGAGACGTAGGAGAAGTTGCCGGTGGCCTCGATCTCGTTGACCAGGGTCGCCGACTTCAGCCGCTCGGCCAGCGCCGGGCAGCGGGCGATGCCGTCCATCAGGAACTGCTGCAGGCTGCGCTCGCCCTTGGTCTTCATGAAATAGGGCCAGGTCACCATGCCGATGCTGGTGACGTCGTTCATCATCGGGATGAACCAGAACCAGCCATGCTCGAACCAGAAGATGGTGATGTTGCCTTCGGCCTGGCCGTCGTGGCGGCGGGCGCCGGCAAAGTGGCCATAGACCGCCGAGCTGTTGTGCTTCGGGTTGCGGTGCTTGATCTGGAAACGGTTGGCGAGGAAGGTGTCGCGCCCCGAGGCATCGACCACGAAGCGCGCCTTGTAGTCGACCTGGCGGCCGTCCTCATGCTCGGCGCGGACCAGCGCCGTGTTGTCCGGCTGGAAATCGACGGCCCGGGCCTTGCAGCCCTCATGCACCTCGACGCCCTTGGCCGCCGCATTGCGGATCAGGATGGTGTCGAACTCGGCGCGCCGCACCTGGTAGGCGTAGGGCATGCCCTTGTCCCAGGCTTCGGCGAAGTGGAAGACCTGCGGCATGTCGTGGTGCGGCGAGACGAATTCGGCGCCCCATTTTTCCATGCCGATCGCCCGCACCTCGTCGGCCACGCCGAGCCGCTCGAACAGCGGCAGGTTGGCCGGCAGCAGCGACTCGCCGATGTGGAAGCGCGGATGGCGCGCCTTTTCCAGCAGCACCACGCGATAGCCCTTCTCGGCCAGCAGCGGCGCCACCGTGGTTCCGGCCGGTCCGCCGCCGATGACCAGGACGTCGCACTGTTGTTGCTCGGCCTTCACTTGCTGTTCCATGGGTTCAACCCTCTGTTTTCTCTGTGGCGGCGAAAGATTATTGGCCTTTGTAAGTCATGTAGCCCACCGTTTCCGAGTGGCCGTCGATCTTGCTGACGGTGCCCTT
Organism: Azonexus sp.; assembly: GCA_036376995.1. Classification (GTDB taxonomy): domain Bacteria; phylum Pseudomonadota; class Gammaproteobacteria; order Burkholderiales; family Rhodocyclaceae; genus Azonexus. Next base: position 1,183 of record DASUZG010000200.1, read on the forward strand.
CGCCCAGTAGACGTAATACGGCCCGAAGCTCGACCACCAGTAGCGCCAGTAGGGGCCGTCAAGGCGCGGGTTCTCGTTGGTCTGCGGGTGGCCAACCGCCATGATCACCTGCTCGCGGGTCATGCCGCGCAGCAGCTGGCCCTTGGCGATGGCGTTGCGGGTCCGCGCCGGGAACTTGGCCAGGCGCGCCTTCGGGTCGTCGAGCACGACGAGCTGGTTCACCCACTGTTCGGTTGTTTCCTGCTCGCGGCCGTAGTCGTGGCCGAGGCGCATGGGCTTGCCGTCGACCTCGACGTAGGCGCGATAGCCGTCGATCTTCTTGACCTTGATCGGGGTGCCGACCGGCACGAAGGGTAGCTGGGCGAGGTTGGAATCGCTGATCCAGTCGCCGGAGTAGTGCAGGTTGCAGCAGGCATAGCCGACGCGGACATGGCTGTCGCGGCTCTTCTCGGCGGCCGGCGCGGCAGCCGGGCCGGCGCTGCCGTCGGCCGGCTTGGTTTCGGTGCTCTTGCAGGCGCCGAGCGCCACGACGACGACGGCGGCGGCCAGCAGCCGCCAATGCGAATGTCTGTCTTTGCGATTCATCAACGTACCCCCCGGAACCGGTGGATTATACCGCCCCCTGCCATGCCGGCGGCGTGCAACAGGCAGCGCCTTCCTCGACGACCGGGACCAATAGCTTCTTGGCATCGCGCCGGGTCAGCTTGACCGGCGAATTGGAGACGATGTTGTCGATCAGCAGGTCGGGGCTGAGGAAGGGCTTGAGGCCGAGCGGCTGGCGCGGATGCAGCGCGAATTCGCGCTTGGCCTTTTCCAGCTGCTCCTTGTTGGCGGAAAAATAGCGGGCGGC
>DASUZG010000201.1:0-2828 GCA_036376995.1 Azonexus sp.
CCGGTGATTTCCTTCGGCGCCGGCGGCTTCGACGTCGAGATCTTCAGCGACCGCTCGGTCGCCCTGCCGCCGCTGAACAAGTTCCTGGCCAAGGACCTGATCGACACGACGCGCGCCTCGAAGATCCTCGGCCAGTTCCACAACATGCCGCCGGTCGACCGCGATGCGCTGAAGGAAGTGCTGCTGTGCATTTCCGAAATGGTCTGCGAACTGCCGTGGATCCAGGAGCTCGACCTCAACCCGCTGATCGTCGACGAAGAAGGCGCCATCGCCGCCGATGCGCGCATCGTCATCGACCACGCGACCGGCGCCTCCGGCGACCGCTATGCGCACATGGCGATCTACCCCTACCCGGTGCACCTGATCCAGGAATGGCAGATGAACGACGGCAAGATCGTCACCATCCGCCCGATCCGCCCGGAAGACGCCGAACTGGAGCAGGACTTCGTCAAGAACATGTCCGACGAGTCGCGCTACTACCGCTTCATGGACACGCTGCGCGAGCTGACCCAGACCATGCTGGTGCGCTTCACGCAGATCGACTACGACCGGGAAATGGCGCTGGTGGCGATGATCGCCGACGACGAAGGCAAGGAAACGCAGATCGGCGTCGCCCGCTACGTCGGCAACCCGGACGGCGAATCGGTGGAATTCGCGCTGGCCGTCGGCGACGACTGGCAGAAGTGCGGCGTCGGCCGCAAGCTGATGACGGCGCTGATCGACTGCGCCCGGATGAAGGGCTACCGCGCAGTGGTCGGCGACGTGCTGTCGACCAACAGCAAGATGTTCCGCTTGATGACCAGCCTCGGCTTCACCATCCACCCGCACCCCGAGGACACCGCCGTCAAGCGCGTGGTCAAGCCGCTGACGGGTAACTGAGATACGGCCCGCGCAGGCGGGTCCGGGCAACAAAAAAGCCGGTCAGTGACCGGCTTTTTCACATCTTGGCGGCCTGGCCGCCGGACGTCACTCCGTATAGAAATTGACGTCGTAGGGATAGGGCTTCTGCACCACCTTGGATTCGGCATTGCGCGCCACTTCGTCCACCGTTTGCTTCTTGTCCCACCACAGAGCGCGACCGGCCTTCTGATCGGCGCTCCATTCCGGATTCTTTTCCAGCTGCTCGTCCATCCACGTCTGGTGGTCGGACACGTAGGTCGTATTGACGTCGCCCATTGACTGCATTCCCCGAGTAATCAAGACAATGGGCGCGATTCTAGCACGTCAGTGGATGACGATGGGCCGGGCGGCACCGCTGCAGTAATCGTCGAGGAAGGCGTCGATGGTGTCGATGTCGCGCTCGTCCTCGGGAATTTCTTCCATCGCATGGCAGAAATGGTGGGCCGACGCCCCCTGCAGGAAGAGCGTGCGCATGCCGTCCTTGTCGAACAGCTCGAAGCCCTGCTGCGCCGGATAGGCCAGGATCCAGAAATGCTCGCTGCTGTAGATGACGTTCATGGCACACCTCCAAAAACACGTTGCCCTCAAGCCAGTTTACGGCCGCGGGGCCAAGGCCTTGAGGCGGGACTTGTAACAAGGTGTGAAGCCGGCCCCGCTTTCAGGGATACAGTCCGCGCATCGCCCGCGCCTGCAGCACGCGGCTGCAGCCGATGACGAAGGCCGCGGTGCGCAGCGACAGCTGGCGCTCGGCCGCCAGTTGCCAGATCGATTCGAAGGCGTCGGCCATGATGCGTTCGAGCCGCAGGTTGATCTCGTCCTCGCTCCAGAAGAAACTGGAAAAATCCTGCACCCACTCGAAATAGCTGACGGTGACGCCGCCGGCATTGGCCAGCACGTCGGGCACCACCAGGATGTTGCGCTCGGCGAGGATGGCTTCGGCTTCCGGCGTCGTCGGGCCGTTGGCGCCCTCGACGATGATCCGCGCATTGATGCTGCCGGCGTTGAACTGGTTGATCTGCGATTCGAGGGCGGCCGGCACCAGAAAATCGCAGGGCACCGCCCAGAACGCGTCGTTGCCGATGATTTCGCCATCGGCCGCACCGTGCAGCGAGCCGTGGATGGCCAGGTGGCGCTTGAGGGCGACGATGTCGAGGCCGGCGGCATTGAACAGGGTGCCGCTGACATCCTGCACAGCGACGATGCGGGCGCCGGCGGCGGCGAACATGCGGGCACTGGCTTCGCCGACATTGCCGAAGCCCTGCACGCTGACCCGGGCACCGAGCAGCGGCAGATCGAGCTTTTTGGCCGCCTCGCGGGCGGTGACGAAGACGCCGCGGCCGGTGGCATCGGGGCGGCCGAGCGAGCCGCCGAGCGACAGCGGCTTGCCGGTGACCACCCCGGTCGCCGTCCGCCCCTGGTTCATCGAATAGGTGTCCATCATCCAGGCCATGACCTGGGCGTTGGTGTTCATGTCCGGCGCCGGGATGTCCTTGTCCGGCCCGATCATCATGTCGATCTCGCTGGTGTAGCGGCGGGTCAGACGCTCCAGCTCGGGCCGCGACAGCTGCCGCGGATCGACCCGGATGCCGCCCTTGGCGCCGCCGAACGGCACGTTGACCACGGCATTCTTGATCGTCATCCAGCCGGCCAGGGCCATCACTTCCGACAGCGTCACGTCCTGGTGGTAGCGCACGCCGCCCTTGCCCGGCCCGCGCGAGGTGTTGTGATGGACGCGGTAGCCTTCGAAATGGGCGATCTCGCCGTTGTCGAGGCGGATCGGCACATCGACGATCAGCGCCCGCTTCGGCCGGCGCAGGGTCTCGACCCAGGGCCACAGGTCGCGGTCGAGCAGCGGCGCCACCTGCTCGACCTGCTGCAAATAGATATGCCAGGGCCCGACGTTTTCGCGGGAGATATACGACGACAGT
>DASUZG010000202.1:0-2992 GCA_036376995.1 Azonexus sp.
CAGCCGTGAGCCGGCCGGCGTACTGCGGGTGACTACCTCGGGGTCCTTTGCCGATGCCCAGCTGACGCCGGCGCTGATCGACTTCCAGCAGCAGTACCCGCAGGTGGAAATCGTGCTGTCGGTGGGCGACAAGCCGACCGACCTGGTGGCCGAGCGCGTCGACCTGGCGGTGCGCATCACCAACACCCTCGATCCGACGATGATCGCGCGGCCCCTGGCGCGTTGCCGCTCGATGCTGTGCGCCTCACCCGGTTACCTGCAGCGCCACGGCCTGCCGCGTACCGCCGGTGATCTGCGGCAGCACCGCTGCATCGCGCACGCCTTCGGCATTGGCAAGCAATACCGTCTGACCCGTCACGGCGAGACGATCACCGTGCCGGTCAATTGGAGCTTCCATACCAACGAGACCGCCGTGCTGCGCCGGGCGGCGCTTTCCGGCGCCGGCATCGGCATGCTGCCAACCTACTATCTGGGCGATGACCTGCGCGCCGGCCGACTGGTGCATCTGTTGCCCGATCACGAGCCCGAGGTCCTGGGCATTCACGCCATCTATCTGTCACGCCAGCATCAACCGCTGGCCCTGCGCCTGCTGGTCGATTTCCTGGCGGCCCGCTTTGCCGGTGAGCCGGCACCGTGGGATCTGGCGCTGAATGAACGCCTGGCGAGCGAGAAGGGCAGTTGATCCTTCCGGTTTCGCGCCAGGTACGGGTCAGCTGGATTCGGCGTGTACTGGATTGCCGCTGCGGCCGATGGCGGTGGCGATGGCGCCGAGCAGCACCTGTTCGTCGACCGGCTTGAGCAAGTAGGCGGCGGCGCCGGCGGCCAGCACCCGGGCCTGCGATTCCGGCGTGTCGTGACCGGTGATGACGACGACCGCCACCGGCGAGCGCTGCTCGGCCAGTCGTTCGAGAATGTCGAACCCGCTGACCGTCGGCATGTGCAGGTCGAGGATGACGCAATCGATGGCGTGATCCGGCAGGAAGCGCAGGAAGTCGCCGCCCGAGGAAAAACTCTCGACGCCCATGCCGGCCGCGCGCAGCAGCCGGGCGAGCGCCTTGCGCACGGAGTCTTCGTCATCGACGACGGCAATCTGCGGCGGTGTGGGAATCATGGCGGCAAACTAGCATTTGCCGCCGGCGGCGGTAATTGGCCTTTGGACTAATCGCCGGATGCCGGATGAGCGGCCGCTGCCGTTTCCGGCACGATGCCCGCCTTGTTGGCCAGCAGCACCAGTTCGGCCAGCGAATGCACCTGCAGTTTCTCGACCACGCGCGCCCGGTGCACCTTGATCGTCTTTTCGACGGTGCCGAGTTCGGCGGCCGTCTGCTTGTTCAGCTTGCCGGCGATGACGCAGCCCAGCACCTGGGTTTCGCGCGGCGTCAGGGTTGCCAGGCGGCGGCGGATGTCGGCCAGTTCGGCGCGCTTCGTCCGTTCGCCGGCATCGCGGGCGAAGGCCGCATGCACCGAGGCGATCAGCATCTCGGCTTCGAACGGCTTGGTCAGGAATTCGATTGCGCCGCCCTTCATCGCCTGCACCGTCGCCTGCACATCGGCGCGGCCGGTGAGAAAGATGACCGGCAGCGGCGCGCCCTGTGCCCGCAGCGCCAGCTGCAGGTCGAGGCCGCTCTGGCCGGGCATCGACAGGTCGAGCAGCAGGCAGCCGGGCATGGCCGGATCGTAGGCGGCGAGGAACTCCGCGGCCGAGGCGAAGGTCGCGGCCGGCAGGCCGGCGGCGGCCAAGAGGCGGGCGGTGGCCTTGCGCACGCTGGCTTCGTCGTCGACGATGAAGACGGTGGCCGGGCTCATGCCGCTTCTCCCGGGCAGACCGGCACCGTGAAGCGGAAACAGGCGCCGCCGCCGTCGCCGTCGGCCGGAGCGGCCCACAGGCTGCCGCCGTGGGCCTCGATGATGCGCCGGCAGACCGCCAGTCCGAGGCCGAGGCCGTGGCTCTTGGTGGTGAAGAAGGGGGCGAAGACGCGTTCGAGATCGGGCTCGGCGATGCCGTGCCCGCGGTCGGCAACGGCGACCTGGACCATGCCGGTCGCGTCGAGGCAGGACGAGATGTCGAGCCGGCGGCGCTCGGCCGGTTCGCCGGACATCGCTTCGCTGGCGTTGGCCACCAGGTTGAGCAGGACCTGCTGCAATTGCACCCGCTCGCCGCGGATTTTCGGCAGATCCGGCGCCAGCGTGGCGGCGGCGGTGACGTGGGCGTTGAGCAGGTCGCTGCGCACCAGCTTCAGCACCGCCTGCACGATCTCGTTGAGGTCGAGCGGCTCCTGGCGCGTCTCGCCCTTCTTCAGCAGCAGGCGCAGGCCCTGGATGACGCCGCCGGCATGGCGGTCGTCCTCGACGATGTCGTGCAGGATCTCGCCGATCTCGGCCAGGTTCGGCGGCTCCTGCGCCAGGAAGCGCTGGGCGGCCTGGGCGTTGGCCAGGATCGCCGCCAGCGGCTGGTTGAGCTCGTGCGCCAGCGAGCCGGACAGTTCGCTCAGCATGGTCACCCGCGACAGGTGGGCGAGTTCGTTGCGCTGGCGTTCGATTTCCAGTTCGCGCTGCTTGCGGGCCGTGATGTCGGTGCCGACGCCGAGCACCAGCGTGCCTTTCCCGTCGCGGTCGGCAATCGGCCGCTTGATGGTGTGGAACAGGTACTGCCGGCCATGCACGTCGGTCAGCTTCTCCTCGCCGACGACCACTTCCTGGCGGGAGGCGATCACTGCCCGGTCGGCGCGCAACAGGGCCTCGACTTCCTCGGGCGGGCGCTTGAAGTCGGCGTCGGTTTTGCCGATCAGCTCGCGCGGTGTGGTTCCGTAGAGCTCGGCGAGGTGCTGGTTGGCCAGGGTGAAGCGCCCCTCGCCATCCTTGACGAAAATCAGGCAGGGATTGCTGTCGATGACTTCGCGCAGGAAGCTCCGGTCGCGCCACAACTGCTCCTCGCGCAGCTTGCGCTCGCTGAGGTCGACGAGGGTGGTCAGCAGCTGCGGGGCATCGCCGC